>NZ_JBMDIJ010000022.1:0-80142 GCF_057808595.1 Pseudomonas sp. FG98
AGATACTGTGGCTGACCCAGAACCCTGTGGGAGTCGGCTTGCCGACGATAAGGCCGGCAGTCACACCTGCTTGCCTGCCACCATAGAATCTCCCACAGGGGTCGCGTCGCTCCTGGAGAGGCAAAGGGCAGTTTTCTTCAATACCCGCCACCACCCCCACCACTAGAGTCCAGGCCTCGTTCACTGCAAGAGAACCACCATGAGCCTGACACTCTCCATGGCCGCCTTCGCGCTGGCCTCCTCCATCTCCCCCGGCCCGGTCAACCTGGTGGCCCTGGCCTCCGGCGCCCGGCATGGCCTGCGTCCCGCCCTGCGCCATGTCACCGGGGCGACCCTGGGTTTCTGCCTGCTGCTGTTGCTGATCGGCTTCGGCTTGCACGCGGTGTTGCTGCGCTGGCCGGGACTGACCGAGGCCCTGCGCTGGGCCGGCATCCTGTTTCTGCTGTACATGGCCTGGAAACTCGCCAGCGACGATGGCCGCCTGGGTGACAGCGATCCGCACAAGGCCCCCGGCTACCTCTACGGCGCCGCCATGCAGTGGCTCAATCCAAAAGCCTGGCTGGCCTGCGTCGCCGGCGTCGGAGCGTTCGTCGGTCAGGGCGAGAGCGCCCTGCTCTGGCAATTCACGCTGATCTATCTGGTGATCTGCTACCTGTCCCTGGGCTGCTGGGCCTGGGCCGGTACGGTGATCCGCCAGCACCTGCAAGAACCCCGGCGCATGCGCCTGTTCAACCGCAGCCTGGCCACCCTGCTGGCAGCCAGCGCCGGCTACCTGCTACTGGGCTGAGCGGTAATGCCCCGGGGTCGCCGCCAGGTGCTGCTTGAAGGCCCGTTGCAGGTGGGCCTGGTCGGCGAACCCGGCCTCATGGGCGACCTCGGCGATCAACCGGCCCTGGCGCAACTGGGCACGGGCATAGCGCACCCGGTGATCCAGCAGGTAACCGTGGGGCGTCAGGCCGAAGTGCTGCTTGAAGGCGCGGATCAGGTAGGACGTCGATAACCCCGCCGCCTCGCCGATGTCCTCCAGCTTCAGCGGTTCGGTGCAGTGCCGGCGTATATAGTCCGCCGCCCGCTGCAAACGCTCGTTGCCCTGCCCCGCGTCCGCTGGCGCCGCCTCGATCTGCTCGCGCAGGCGGCCGAAGAAGCACTCGGCGGCGAGGCGCTTGTCCTCGCTGCCGCAGTGGCTGTCGGTGAGACGCTCATACAGCGCCAGCAGGCCGCGATACAGCTCCGGCGAGGTGCTCAGGGTCCGCGCCAGCGGTTCGAAACCCTGCTCGCGCAACCACGGCATATCGACATAGAGCATCAGGTAGGACCAGGGCTGGTCGGCGATCGGATTGCAGGCATGCACCACCCCGGGGTTCATCATCACCACGGTGCCCTCCTCCACCTCATGCCAACGCTGCCCGTCGAAATAGGTGCTGCGCCCGGCGGTGATCGCGCCGATGGAAAACCCTTCGTGGGAATGCCGCGAGTAACAGACCTTGCGTCCGTCGGCGACACCCCGGGCCTCGATGAACGCCAGCGCCGGATCGCGCCAGAAAGTCGAAGCAGTGCTCATCGAAAAATCTCCCGGGGCTGTACGAAAACGTTCACGAGCCTAGCACCCGGCGTCGTGCACCACCACCAGCAACTGCGCCGGCCGCTCGCCCAGGGAACGCAGGCGGTGCGGGGTCTGTGCATTGAAATAGAGGGCATCGCCACGCTCGAGGATGACCCGCTCGTTCATGAAGTCCACCTCGACACTGCCGTCATGGACGAAGAGGAACTCCTCGCCCAGATGCTCCTTGAAGGTGGAGTCGCTGAAGTCCATCGGCGGGCTGATCAGGAACGGCAACAGGCTGCGCTGGCCGATCTGGTTGGCCAGTACCGCGTAGCCCGGGCCCTGCCCGCTGCCGGACAGCGCCTGGCGCTCGCCACTGCGCACCAGACTGTAGCGCGTCGGGTTCGGCGCATCCTCGGCGAACAGCTCCTCGACATTGACGTTCAACGCCCGCGCCAGCTTGAGCGCGGCGGCAATCGACGGGGTATTCAGACCACGCTCGACCTTGGACAGGTAGCTCTTGGTCATGCCGGATTTCTCAGCCAGCACCTCAAGGGTGATGCCGAGTTTTTTCCTTAGTAATTTCAAACGGATAGACATGCGTCGCGGTTGATTCCAGTCAGCCAGGAAACTTTCGGCTTGCAAATGACACTTTGTGTCATATAGCCTTGTTTGTGTCACCAGACAAACCGCCCCGTTCGTTTTCCAGGCAACCGGGGCGGGCTACGCTCACATCACCGAGGATGGCTCGATGACCGACACAATGACACTGCCCAAGGACCAACTGGTCCGGCAGGCCCTTGCGCGGATGCAAGGTTCGCTTGCGGATAATACGTGGACTGTCAGGGAAAAGCTGGCCCTGACCTGTCGCATTCTCTTCGACCGCGGTCACGACTCCGGCCTGGCCGGGCAGATCAGCGCCCGTGGCCCGCAACCCGGGACCTTCTATACCCAGCAACTGGGCCTGGGTTTCGACGAGATCAGCGCCAGCAACCTGCTGCTGGTCAACGAAGACCTGGAGGTGCTCGAAGGCCAGGGCATGGCCAACCCGGCCAATCGTTTCCACAGCTGGCTGTACCGTGCCCGCCCGGACGTCAACTGCATCATCCACACCCACCCGACCCACGTCGCGGCGCTGTCGATGCTGGAGGTGCCGTTGCAGGTGTCGCATATGGACGTCTGCCCGCTGTATGACGACTGCGCCTTTCTCCAGCACTGGCCGGGCGTGCCGGTGGGCAACGAGGAAGGCGAGATCATCGCCGCGGCGCTGGGCGACAAGCGGGCCATCCTGCTCTCCCACCACGGCCAGTTGTCCACCGGCGCCGATATCGAGCAGGCCTGCGTCACCGCCAACCTGATCGAGCGCGCGGCGCAGTTGCAACTGCTGGCGATGTCCGCCGGCAGCGTGCAACCCATCGACCCGGCGCTGGGCCGCGAAGCCCACGACTGGATCGACCGGCCCAAGCGCCACGGCGCGGCCTTCAACTATTTCGCCCGGCAAAGCCTGCGCAAGCACGCCGACTGCCTGAACTGACCTTGCTGGAGCAGCGACCATGAGCAACCTTTTCCACGGCATCATCGGCTACACCGTCACCCCCTTCGCCGGCAGCGACGGCGAGCAACTCGACCTTACCGCCCTCGGCCAGTCCATCGACCGCCTGATCGATGGCGGCGTGCAGGTTATCGCCCCGCTGGGCAGCACCGGCGAAGGCGCCTACCTCAACGACCGTGAGTGGAGCCAGGTGGCGGAATTCAGCCTGGCGCACATTGCCCGGCGGGTGCCGACCATCGTCAGCGTCTCCGACCTGACCACCGCCAACGCCATCCGCCGCGCACGTTTTGCCGAAGCACACGGCGCCGACGCGGTGATGGTGCTGCCGACCGCCTACTGGAAACTCAGCGAGGCGGAGATCCTCCGTCACTACCAGCGCATCAGCGACAGCATCGGCATCCCGATCATGCTCTACAACAACCCGGCCACCAGTGGCACGGACATGTCGGTGCCGCTGATCCTGCGCATCGTCAAGGCGGTGGAGAACGTGACCATGGTCAAGGAGAGCACCGGCGACATCCAGCGCATGCACGCCCTGCAGCAGCTCGGCGAAGGCCAGGTACCGTTCTACAACGGCTGCAACCCGCTGGCCCTGGAAGCCTTTGTCGCCGGCGCAACGGGCTGGTGCACGGCGGCGGCCAACCTGATTCCGGTGCTTAACCAGCAGCTCTATCGCGCGGTGCTGAGCAATGATCTGGAACGGGCGCGGGAGCTGTTCTACCGGCAATTGCCCTTGCTCGACTTCATCCTGAAAGGCGGGTTGCCGGCGACAGTCAAGGCCGGGCTGAAGCTGACCGGGATCGACTGCGGTGTGCCGCGGGCGCCGGTGTTCGCGCTGGATGAGGCGGGGCGGGAGAAGTTGCAGGGGTTGATCCAGCAGTTGGGTTGACGCCGACGGCCTCATCGCTGGCAAGCCAGCTCCCACAAGGACCGCGTGCACCGCTGAACCTGTGGGAGCTGGCTTGCCAGCGATGGGGTCATCAGAGATTCGTGCCCCAAAAGCAAAAATCTTGTGCCCCACCAAGCATTTTTCCACCCCGCCAGCCCCGGGATACTACCCTCATTCCCACCCCACCCGATGAGGACATCCCATGACCCTTCCCCTGTTCGGCCTCGGCACCTTCCGCCTCAAGGACCAGGTGGTCATCGACTCGGTCAGCCAGGCCCTGGAGCTGGGCTACCGGGCCATCGACACGGCGCAGATCTACGGCAACGAAGCCGAGGTCGGCCAGGCCATCGCCGCCAGCGGCGTACCCCGCGACCAGTTGTACCTGACCAGCAAGATCTGGACCGAGAACCTGAGTGCCGAGCGCCTGATTCCCAGTTTCAAGGAAAGCCTGGCCAAGCTGCGCACCGACCACCTCGACCTGACCCTGATCCACTGGCCCTCCCCCGGCGGCAAGGTGCCGGTCAGCGAATTCATGGGCGCACTGCTGCAGGCCAGGGCCGAGGGCCTGACCAAGGAAATCGGCGTGTCCAACTTCACCATCGACCTGCTGCGCCAGGCCATCGCCGTGACCGGTCCCGGCCAGATCGCCACCAACCAGATCGAGCTGCATCCCTATCTGCAGAACCGCCGCCTGGTGGAGTTCATGCACAGCCAGAACGTCGCCGTCACCTCCTACATGACCCTCGGCTACGGCAAGGTCCTGCTGGATCCGCTGATCCAGGAAATCGCCGCGCAGCACCACGCCACTCCTGCGCAGGTCACCCTGGCCTGGGCGATGCAACTGGGCTACGCGGTGATCCCGTCATCGACCAAACGCGCCAACCTTGCCGGCAACCTGAAGGCCGTCGACCTGCGCCTGAGCGATGCGGACATGGCCCGCATCGCCACGCTGGACAGCGGCCTGCGCATCACCGACCCGACAGGCCTGGCACCGCAGTGGGACTGATCAGCCCTGGTCGGAGCACTCCTCCGCCAGCTTCAGGTAGTGCAGCTGCTGTTGCTGGCCGTGAGAGTCCAGGTAGGTCATGGTCGCTTTGACCACCTTGCACTGGTGATCGCCCTGGGGCTCGCGCAGGTCGAGGACCCGGGCGATATCCAGGGGCATGCCGTAGTGGTATTGCGGGATGCCGTCCTGGGACGCATGGGCGGCGCCAGGCAGCAGGAGGACGAGAGGCAAGAGCAAACGCAATTTCATGGCGAATCTCCTTGAAGGAAAGTAACGCACCGAGCTGCGGTCACATCACCTTTGAGTGTGGATTCGCCCTGTCGACTGCGTGGCGCGAGGGGATCAACGGCAGCGCAATCGGTTAATCTGACCAACTGCCTCCCCCCGGAAACCGCTCCCCCATGGAACTGCATATCACCCTGCACGGTCGCAAGGACCTGGCCGACCAGCTCTACCGGCAACTGCGCGATGCGATCGACTGCGGACGCCTGGCCGCCGGCACCCAGTTGCCGCCGACCCGCCTGCTGGCCGAGCAGTTGGGGGTGTCGCGCAAGACCGTGGCCGAGGCCTACTCGCGGCTGACCTCTGACAACCTGCTCAGCGGCCAGGTCGGACGCGGCACCTTCATTACCCCGCAGCCCCTTGCACGGCAGCCCGCCACCACGGAAATCCCCCTGGCCAGCGCGGACAGCCTCGCCCGCTGGCGCGCGAGAGGCATTCCCATGGGCCGTCCGGCCCTGACACAACCGTCGCGCTATGACTTTGTCGGCGGCGCTTCGAGCAAGGCGCATTTCCCCTTCGATGCCTGGCGCCAGTGCGCCCAGCACGCCCTGCGCCAGTGCCAGCGCACCGACACCCGCTACAGCAATGCCCAGGGCCTGCCCGAACTGCGCGAGGCCATCGCCCGGCATATCGCCTTCGCCCGCGGCGTGCGCTGCACGGCGGCGGATGTGCAGGTGTGCAACGGTGCCCAGCAGGCCCTCGACCTGATCGCCCGGGTGCTGATCGAGCCGGGTTGCAGCGTGGCCATGGAAGACCCCGGCTACCCGCCTGCCAGGCATCTGTTCGAAGCCCTCGGCGCGCGGATCCAGCATGTTCCGGTGGATGGCGAAGGGATTCGCGTCGACCGCATCGAAGCCGGCGCGCGACTGATCTACGTGACCCCGTCGCACCAGTTTCCCCTGGGCATGCCCATGAGCCTGGAGCGCCGCCACGCCCTGCTGGCCCGTGCCGCCGAGCTGGGTGCACTGATCATCGAGGACGACTACGACAGCGAGTTCCGCTACGCCAGCCGCCCCACCGACGCCCTGCAAAGCCTCGACGAGCATGGCCTGGTGGCCTACGTCGGGACCTTCTCCAAGACCGTCCTGCCGGAGCTGCGCCTGGGCTATGCGATCCTGCCGCCGGCCTTGCAGGAGCCGGTGCGCATCGCCAAGCAACTGAGCGACTGGCACACCTCGACCCTGAGCCAGTGGGCCCTGGCGCGCTTTATCGGCGAAGGCCACCTGGTCAAGCACATTCGCCGCTGCCACGAGCTCTACGCCGCGCGGCGCGAGCGCATCCTGCAACGGCTGGAGGGTGATTTGAGTCCGTGGTTCGCAGCGGTGCCGACCAGCGCCGGCTATCACCTCAGCGCCCTGGCCAGGGGCGAGCTGGATGTGGAGTTCGTGATCGCCCTGGCGCGCAAGGTGGAAGTGGGACTGTATTCGCTGGCGCCGTTCTACCGCGAAGCACCCGTGAAACCCGGCCTGCTGCTGGGCTTCGGCGCCATCGAACTGCTGGATATCGACCCGGCCCTGGACCGCCTGCGCGATACCCTGCAATCCCTCAGCTAAGCGCGCTGGCCGTCTGCGTCCGGGCGGCCATGGCAGCACTGTAACCCCGTGGGGCGAAGCGCCCGGTGACCAGCAGCATCAGCACCACCGTGATCGTCAGCAGGGTCCAGGACGCCTGGAAATCACCGCTGATATCCCGCAGCCAGCCGGTCAGGTACGGCACCAGCCCGGTGATGATGAAACCGATTCCCTGGACGAAGGCCGCGAGGCCGCCGGCCTGGCGCGGGTCCTTGAGGTGTTCGAGGGTCAGGGTCAGGCTCAGGCTGAAACAGGCGCCAAGGCCGAAGCCGATCAGGCCGACCCACAGTCCAGGCGACAGCGCCGGGTCGAGCAGCAGGCCGGCAAAGCCGATCAACTGCGCGGTCAGCGCCAGCCACAGGCCGGGACGCCGGTCGCTCATGCGCCGCAACAGCAGTGGCAGGCCAAGGGCGCCGAGCACCTGGAAGAGGGTCATTACCCCGACCAGCTCGCCGCCGCCCTTGGCGCTGCCGCCGACCTGCTGATAGTAGGCCGGCAGCCAGGCGACCATGCTGGTGTAGCCGCCATTGATCAGGCCGAAATACACCGCCAGCAGCCAGGCCCGGCGATTGCCGAAGAAATGCCCGCCGCCATTGCCGCCACGCCCGGCGGCGGCTTCCAGGTTCGGTCCGACCAGCCCCAGCAGAAGCAGGGCGAACAGCACCGGCAGCAGCCATACACCCAGGCCGGCCTGCCAATGGCCGAAATGCTCGGCGACCCGTGGCCCGAGCACCGCCGCCAGCCCGCCACCGCTCATCAGCGCCGCCGAGTACACACCCATGGCCAGCGCCAGGCGCCGGGAGAACCAGCGATTGACCAGCCCCGGCATCAGCGCCTGGACGAAGGCCACGCCCAGCCCGGCCAATACCGCACTGGCGATCAGCGCCCCAGCGCTGCCCAGCAGCAGGCGCCACAGGCAGGCCAGGCCGATCGCCCCCAGTCCCAGCAGCAGACCGCCCTGCTCGCTCAGCCAGCGCCGGAGCCACGGCTGCAACAGCGGCACCAGGCCCATGCACAGCACCGGCAAGGCGGTAAGCAGCGCCGCCTGCTGGTAGCCGATGCCGGTGCCGAGGCGGATCTCTTCCAGCAGCGGGCCGATGCTGGTGAGGATCGGCCGCAGGTTGAGCGTCACCGCAATCACCAGGGCCATCAGCGCGACGCCGCGCCAGCGTGAAGTGCTGCCGGTCATCCCTGGCGCACCTGCTGCCAAAGGGCGTAGAGCCCTTCTTCACCTGCCGGTTTCAGCGGGCGCAGAGGCAACGATTGCTGCTGTGGCGCGCGACTCATCTGCTCATAGACCGCAGCCGTGGACAGGCCATAGGGCTCGCCCTCGGCGTTGTCGTAGGCGAACCAGGCCCGCTCGATACCGCACAGGTGCATGGCCGCCAGGCACATGGGGCACGGGTGGCCGCTGGCGTAGATCTCGCAACCCTCCAGGCGCGGCCGACCGAGCACCTGGCTGGCCTGGCGGATGGCCTGCAATTCGGCGTGGGTGGTGGGATCGTTGCTGCTATGGATCTCGTTGACCGCCCGGGCGATCACCCGGTCCTGATGCACCAGAACCGCACCGAAGGGCCGCCCGCCGGCCTGGATATTGTCCCGGGCCAGGGCCACGGCTTCGCGCATGAAGGCTTCGTTAGCCATGTCGCTTCCTCGCTGACGAATGAGGGGGCGATTATCCCGGGCGGCGGGTGTAGCATGAAATTAATTGATTTCATGCATACCAGTGGATTTACGCATGCTTGATCCCCTTCTGCTTCGCGCCTTCGTCACGGTGGTAGAAACCGGCAACTTCACCCGTGCCGGCGAGCGCCTGCACCTGACCCAGTCCACCGTCAGCCAGCAGGTCATCCGCCTGGAGCAGAGCCTCGGCACCCGCCTGCTCGACCGCAGCCAGCGCCAGGTCTGGCCCACCGAGGCCGGTGAGCGCCTGCTTGGTTATGCCCGGCGCATCCTGCGCCTGGAGGAAGAGGCTCGGCAGGCACTGACCCCGGTCCGCAGCGAAACCGCCCTGCGCCTCGGTGCCCCCGAAGACCTGGCCGGAGAGCTGCTCACCGAGGCCCTGCGCGGCTTTATCGGCGAGCGTCCGCACCTGCGCCTTGAGGTCGAAAGCGGCCTGAGCAATCCGCTGCTGCACCTGTACCGCAACGGCGAGCTGGACATCCTCCTGGTCAAGCAATGGGGTGCGGATCGCGATGCCCATGCGCGCTGGGCGGAACCGCTGTCGTGGGTGTGCAGCACTCGAGGGCTGGTCGCCGATGAGCCGCTGCCATTGGTGGTGTTCCCGGTGGGCGCGCTGTATCGGCAGGAGATGATTCACGCGCTGGAAAGCATTGGCCGGCCATGGCGCATCTGCTACTCGGCCACCAGCCTGGCCAGCCTCGGCGCAGCGGTGAGTGCCGGGCTGGGGGTGAGCCTGGTGCCGAGCCGCAGCGTCCTGGAGGGGCATCGGGTGCTGGCGCTGGAGGATGGATTCCCGCCGGTGGAGGGGCTGGAACTGGCGCTGTACGCCAAGGCCGGGCTGGATGGGGATGGGTTGGCGCTGCGGGATTTGCTGCAACAGCTATGTGATGTCCGGGCTCGAGCCTGACCCCTGGGAAACTCCAGGCAGGCAACTAGACCGGGTTGTTGTCAATGGCCTTATCGTCGGCAAGCCGACTCCCACAGGGTTCCGGGTCAGCCACAGTATCTGTGGTCGACACGATCCCTGTGGGAGCTGGCTTGCCAGCGATTGCGTCGCTCAAGCCAGCCGATAACAGTCGATCCGCACCTGATCCACCTGCGGATAGCTCACCCGGCCAATGAAACACGCCTCGCGCAACCAGCCGAGCCGCCCCGCCGCCACCTGGAAACGCGGCGAACAACTGCAGCGATAGCGCTCCGGTGCCAGCGGCCATTGCCCTGCCGCTTCCAGCCTCTGGCCCTCCTCGTCCAGCACCAGTACCCCAAGGTTATGGATATTGATCCGCTCCCCGCGATCACTGAGCAGGCTGTAGCGGGCATCCAGCTCGCCGACCCCGTCAGGCCGCAGCAGGTACTGGTCGGCGCCACCAGGCAAGACCTCACCGCGCACGTCCGGTCCTTCGAAGTCTCCACCGAGGATCGGATAGTTGCTGCGCAGTCCCTCAACGCAAAGCCCCAGTTGCTCCTCCGGGCCGATCCGCACTCGAAGGGTCATCACCCATGTCAGTTGGCTCATTCAGCGATTGCTCTTGATGGTGGTCCAGGTCCGGGTGCGCACCCGCTCCACCGAATTCGGCAGCGGCTCCAGGGCGTACAGGGTGCTGCGCGCAGGCTCCGGGATGTACATGTTCGGGTCGTTGCGGATCGCGTCGTCGACCAGCGCGGTGGCGTCCTTGTTCGGGTTGGGGTAACCGATCCTGTTGCTGATCCGGGCGATCACCTCGGGGCGCAGGATGTAGTCGATGAAGGCGTGGGCCTCCCTGGCATGGGGCGCATTGGCCGGAATCGCCATTACGTCCGCCCACATCGGCGCGCCTTCCTTGGGCAGGGCCATCGCCACCTTGACGCCCTTGCCTGCCGCATTGGCCAGGGTCCGTGCCAGGGCGATGCCACCCGACCAGCCCACCGCCGCGCAGATATCGCCATTGGCCAGGTCCATACCATAGCGCGACGAGTTGAAGTAGCTGATATTCGGCCGCGCCTGGAGCATCAGGGCCTGGGCCTTCTTGTAGTCGGCGGGGTTTTCGCTGTTGGGGTTCAGGCCCTGGTAATGCAGGGCGATGGGCAGGATCTCCCCGGCTGCGTCGAGGAAACCCACCCCGCATGCGGCCAGGCGCGAGAGGTTTTCCGGCTTGAAGATCAGATCCCAGCTATCGAGCCTGGCGTCCGGCCCCAGCGCCTCGCGGACCTTGTCGACGTTGTAGCCGATCAGGGTGGTGCCCCACAGATACGGTACGGCATAGCGGTTGCCGCCATCGCCGACGGCTTCCAGGCTGGTCATGAACGCCGGATCCAGGTGCTGCCAGTTGGCCAGTTGCGCCCGGTCCAGCGGCTGCACGGCACCGGCCTGGATCAGCTTGCCGATATTGGAAGTGCCGGGGAACACCACGTCGTAGCCGGAGTTGCCGGTGAGCAGCTTCGACTCCAGGGTCTCGACGCTGTCGAACACGTCGTACACCGGGCGGATGCCGGTATCACGCTCGAAGTCCTTGAGGATCTCCGGCGGCAGGTACTCGATCCAGTTGTAGATACGCACTTCGGGTTGCGCGGCGCACAGGCCGCTGGCGAGCAAGGCGGCAGCGGCCAGGGCGCTGCGCAGGGAAAGCTTGGCCATGAGAAAAGGCTCCATGAGGCGTTGATGGATCAGTAGCGATAGGTGAAATAGGCTTCGACGGCACTGAAACGCTGGTCATCGCCGAACACCTGGCGCGCCGCCGATTTGCCGCTGACCCAGTTGTAGGAAAGCGAGGTGTACAACCGCGGTGTCGGCGTCCAGTCGAGGTAGATCACCGTCTCGTCGGCGAAGCGTCGGCTGTCCACCGGCATGCCCTGGTAGTTCTTTTCATCGAGCCAGAACTGGTAATGGATGGCGCCGAGGCTGAGGGTCTCGTTGAGCCGGGTCTTGAGGGAGAACTGCTGGACATTCTCGTTGCTGTTGAACAGCAGGTAGTTGCCGGTGATATCGCCGACCAGCCAGGTACTCCAGTCAATAAAGCCCTTGCTCAGGGCATCCCAGCTTTTCTGGCGCTTGTCGCCCAGGTCGTCATCGCCGGAGAAGTGCGCGTAGCGATAACCGAGCACCGGGCTCAATGGCAGGTCGTCGAAGGCATAGTCGGCCTGGGCGTACCAGGCGTTGGCATCGTAGTCGACGCCATCGCCGCTGCCACGCTGCACCGCATATTCGGCATTCAGGGTCAGGGCCGGCACGCCGGGCAGCTTGCCGCGCAAGGCGCGCAGGTTGTAGACCTGCATGCCATCACGCGCCGCCCGCGTCGTACGGTTGCTGGCCAGGGCATCGACCTGCAGGGCCATGGCGCCCAGGGTCACCTGGCCGTCGAGGTCGTAGTCGAGGTTGGCGCCATTGAGGCGGTAATCCCCCTGGTGATCGTCGGTGCGCAGGCTGAAGCCCTGCACCTGCAAGGGGCCGCCGTCCCAGGCCAGCAGCGCCGAATCGCGAAACGCCGTGCGCGGCCCTAGCCAATAGGCGCCATCGCCGAACATGTCGAGATTACCGTCCATGACGATAAAGCCATTGCCCACCAGATAGTTCTGCCGCCCAGCGGTGAACTTCCACTGCCCGGCGCGGAATCCGGCGTAAGCCTCTTCCACCGTGGCGCGGCCATCGCGGCTGTTGCTGTAGCCGCCCGGATCGCCGTCGCCGAAGGTGGTCGCCGCGACCATCGAACCACCGGCCAGCAGACTGAAATCCGGATCGAGGCGATAGTCCAGGGTGACTCCCGGCTTGAGGTAGAACTCCTGCCAGTCGGTGCTTTCGCCGGTATTGCGTCCGCTGCGCAGATCGACGCGACCGGCGCCGAAATTGACATTGCGTGCGCTGAGACTGGCGCCACCGGCACTGAGTGTCAGCTCGCCCTTGAGATCCCCTTGTTCGAACACATAACCGGCCTGCGACCACTGGCTGGCCGACGCAAGGCCGAACGCCAGCGCCACGCCGGCATAACGCGGAGTGCGATGCATATGAAGCTCCTGTGCATTTGTTGTTGTATTACAGGGCAGTAGGGGCGGCGCAGAACGCCGCCAAAACCTGGCAGGCCAGGCGCGGACACCGCCGTCGGCGGCCTCCGGAATTTCTTGTAATCAGCCGCGCAGTCGCGCCGCGATGGCCCGCAGCATGCGCACGCTGTCGGCATCCAGTTCACCCACCGCCTCCGGCAGCGACGACTGCTTGACCATCACCGTGCGCGACGGCACATCGACGAACAGGTACTGGCCATGGATACCGCCGGCCATCAGCGCCTGGCTGTGGTCGTTGAACACGTACCACTGGCTGCGATAGGAGGCGCCAGGGGTCCAGTGGGAAAAGTCCTGATTGGCCGCGTAGATCGCCGGATCGGCGCCGGCGAACAGGCGTGCCACGGCGTCGGCGGCGAGCAGTTGCTGGCCATTGCAACGCCCGCCATCGAGCAACAACTGGCCGAAGCGCGCCATGTCCCGCGCTGTCGCGCTGAAACCGGCGCCAGCAACGCCGCGCCCCCAGGGGTCGGCCATGAAGTAACCGTCGCGCTCGCAGCCCAGGGCGCTCCACACCGACTCCAGCAACGCCGGGCAGGCCACCCCGGCCGCACGCTCCATGACCCAGGCCAGGGCCTCGGTGGTGGCGGTGACGTAATGGAAGAAACCGCCGTGCTCACCCCGCTTGTGCAGCGCCGGCAGGTACTGGTACAGCGACTCGAACTGCCGGTACGCCTCGGGCGTCGGCTGGAAACCGCAGGCATAGCCGTACTGCGAACTCTCCGAGGCGGGGTCGTCGTAGACTTCGCTGTAGGCGATGCCCACCGCCATGTCGAACAACTGGCGCACCGTCGCATCGCCGAAGGCACTGCCTTGCAGCTCGGGAACGTAATGGCTGGCGAGCGCTGCGGGATCGAGCTGGCCGAGCGAGACCAGGTGCTCGCCGAGGGTGCCGATCAACGACTTGGTCACGGAAAACATGATGTGCCGGTCATGGGGCTGCTGGCCGTTGAAGTAGCGCTCGAACACCAGCTTGCCGTCGTGCAGGACGAGGAAGGCGTCGGTGCTGCTCGCCTCCAGGTGCTCGGCAACGCTGACCGACAGGCCGCAGGTACTGGCGAAGGTCCATGCCTCCAGTGCCTGAGGTGCGGACTCGAAATCCCGTGGCGACGGGTTGCCCGCCCGCACCTCGATGCTCGGACGCAACCGCGCCAGATGACGGAAGCCCCAGCGATTGAACGGCGGGCGCATCCAGTTGGCCCAGGTGACGCGCTCGCCCGCAGCGGCGGGAAAACCTTGCATCAGCACGGGTGGAGTGACCGGGGCTTCATGGAGTTCGGCGTACAGCCGGGCCAGGGACGAAGTAGCGGTGTGGCTCATGGGTCGATCCTGAAAAATGACTCTGCGTCGAAGCAGATGCAGGGAAATAATTAATCCTGTAAAAAGTTTTAGTCAATAAATTATTTTACCGATGAAAGCCGGAACGCTATCCTCTGCGCACCGATGCCAAGCCAGGGAGCCAGCGTGAGCGGACTGCGAGAACTTCAGAAGGAAAAACGCCGCCAGGCGATTGCCGACGCGGCCATCGCGCTGTTTCAAAGCCAGGGATTCGAAGCCACCACGGTCGAGCAGATCGCCCGCGAGGCGGGGGTTTCGGCGCCGACGGTGTTCAAGTACTTCACCAGCAAGCAGGCGATCCTGCTGGAGATGATCCGCGAGGCGGACCAGCACGCCGTGCTCGACCTGCGCGGCCGCATCGGCCATTTCGACGACCCGGTGGATGCCCTGTGCCATCTGGAGGCGCTGTTGATCGGCTATTCCCTCGAAGTCCTCCCCGCCCCGCTATGGCGCGAGCTGCTGCCGCTGATCCTAAGCAACGACAGCGAGGGCCTGCCCCAGGCCTACCGGGAAATGAACGCGGCCTTGCAGGGGCAGATCGCCCATGTGCTGGAGGATCTGCAAGCCCAGGGCAAATTGCGCGCGGACCTGGATGTGCAATTGACCGCGTTTCTGCTCAATGACTACTCGCACCTGCAATTGCTCAGGCTGGTCAGCTCGGAGGAGCCGGACCGGGAGGCCCATGCGCGGCAGGTGCGGTTGACCACGCGGTTGATCTTCGAAGGGATGCGGCCTGTGTGATGTTCGTTGTGACCAAGGGCCCTATCGCTGGCAATGCCAGCTCCCACAGGTTTCTGTGTCGGGCCTGGAGCATACGGCCGGCCAAAAAACCTGTGGGAGCCGGCATTGCCGGCGATGAGGCCATCAGCCTCGACAGATCAGTCCGAAAAAATGTGTAGATACCCATGCAGTGACAGGGCCCGCCATTGGCCTCCTGATAAATCCCGGAATTGGCTATTCGGCCAGGCGTCCTCCCCCCTTAAGGTGTACTCCATCCCCTGACGCACAATGGAGCCACCGCAATGACCACCCGAATCGAATGGGCCAAACACGCCCCGGAAGCCTACAAAGCCATGGTCGGCCTGGAGCAGGCCATGGTGAAATCCGGCCTGGAACACTCGCTGCTGGAACTGATCCGCCTGCGCGCTTCGCAGATCAATGGCTGCGCCTATTGCGTGAACATGCACGCCAACGACGCGCGCCAGGCCGGCGAAACCGAAGCCCGCCTGCAAACCCTCAGCGTGTGGGCCGACACCACTTACTTCACGCCACGGGAAAAGGCCGCTCTGGCCTGGGTCGAGAGCCTGACCCGGCTGCCGGAAAAGCACGCGCCGCAACACCAGTACGAGGCACTGCTGGAGCATTTCACGGAAAACGAAGTGGTCAACCTGACCCTGGCCATCGCCACCATCAATGCCTGGAACCGCTTTGGCGTAGGCTTCGCGATGGTGCCGGCCTAACCCTGCGACACCCGCTGGCGATAGCTGCCGGGACTTTCCCCGGTCCATTTCTTGAACGCACGGTGAAACGCGCTGGGCTCCTGGAAACCGGTCTGCGCGGCGATTTCGGCGACGCTGAGGTCGCTGTCGCGCAGGCACTCGAAGGCCATGGCCCGGCGCACTTCGTCCTTGATCTGCTGGAACGAGCAGCCCTCGCGCTCCAGCTGGCGGCGGAAGCTGCTTGGACTCGCCCCCATCTCCCCCGCCAGCGCCAGCAGGGTCGGCCACTGGTCATACTCGGTCTGACGCAGATGCCGGTATACCCGCGCCGCCAGGCCGTTCTGGTTGCGCCAGCGCACCACCAGGCCCTGGGGCGCGCTACGCAGAAAGGTCTTCAGCGCCCCCAGGTCCTGTACCACCGGCAACTTCAGGTAGTCGGCGGCGAACTCCACTTCCGTGCGTCCCGCCCCCAGTTGCAGGTTCGGTCCCCACAACAGGGCGTCATCCTCCAGGCGCACGCGCGCATCGGTGAGTTCGGTGCGGTCGATGGCAATGCGTCGCCCACCCAGCCAGCACAGCAGGCTGATCACCAGCACCAACAAGGTTTCTTCGGCGAAGACACGGCGCTGCGGGTCGTCGATGCGCGAATGCACGCTGATCACCGCACGCTGGCCGCGCAGGCTCAGGGTGCCGCGCAGATCACGCAGGAACAGGCTGAAGTAGTTGAGGCATTGGCGCAGGGCCTTTTCCAGGTTGGGTTCCTGGATCAGGCCACGGCAGATCAGGGCGAAGCTGCCCAGGGGCATGCCGTGGCTGTCGAGCTGGAAGAATTCGTCATCCAGGGCCTCGATCAGGATCAACCACAACCGGGCGAACGCCGTCGCCGGCACCCGCGCGCTGCTATCGTCAAGCACCGCGGGATCGATGCCGGCTTGCAGCAACAGCGCCGCCGCCCGTTGGGGCTGGTCGCGCAAGGCGTGCAGCATGATGTGAACGAAATAGACCGCGACCGAATCGTTTTCCCGCATGGCAGTTCCGCAATCGCCGCCCATACATTGCAAAAAATGACAGGCAGGCTGGACAGTTAAGGCATAGGCCACGCCACGCCCCTTGCCTAGACTCGACGGCAATCCGGGCGTGACCGGGCGCCATTCTCGCAGAGCGGGCGGTGCCCGGTCACGCTTTCGCCTATTGGAGTGGATCATGAACGACAACGATATCTATGTAGTCAGCGCCGTGCGCTCGGCCATCGGCACCTTCGGTGGCTCGCTGAAGGACCTGCCGCTGGCCGACCTGGCCACCCAGGTCACCCGCGCCGCTATCGAACGCTCCGGCGTCGCCCCGGAAAAGATCGGCCACGTGGTGATGGGCAACGTGATCCCCACCGAGGCCCGTGACGCCTACCTGGGCCGTGTCGCCGCAATGAACGCCGGCATTCCCAAGGAAACCCCGGCATTCAACGTCAACCGCCTGTGCGGCTCCGGCCTGCAGGCCATCGTCTCCGCCGCGCAGACCCTGCAACTGGGCGAAGCCGAAGCCGTACTGGCCGCCGGTGCCGAAGCCATGAGCCGCGGCCCGTACCTGCTGACCCAGGCCCGCTGGGGCGCACGCATGGGTGACATGAAGAGCATCGACTACATGCTCGGCATCCTGCATGACCCCTTCGAAGGCTTCCACATGGGCATCACCGCGGAAAACGTCGCGGCCAAGCACGGCATCAGCCGCGAGATGCAGGACGAAGTCGCGATCACCAGCCAGCAACGCGCCGCCCGCGCCATCGCCGAAGGCCGCTTCGACAGCCAGATCGTCGCCATCGAAGTGCCCGGCCGCAAAGGCCCGGTGCAGTTCAAGGTGGACGAGCATGTGCGCGGTGAAGTCAGCAGCGAGCAACTGGCTGGCATGAAGACCGCATTCAAGAAAGACGGCAGCGTCACCGCCGGCAACGCCAGCGGCCTGAACGACGGCGCCGCCGCGCTGGTCCTGGCTACCGGGGCGATGGTCGAGCGCGAAGGCCTGAAGCCGCTGGCGCGCCTGGTGGCCTACGCCCACGCAGGCGTCGAGCCGGAACTGATGGGCCTCGGTCCGGTCCCGGCCACCCAGAAAGTCCTGGCCAAGGCCGGCATCAGTGTCGCCGACCTCGACGTGATCGAATCCAACGAAGCCTTCGCCGCCCAGGCCTGCGCTGTGTCCAAGCTGCTCGGCTTCGATCCGGAAAAGGTCAACCCCAATGGCTCCGGCATTTCCCTCGGCCACCCGGTGGGCGCCACTGGCGCGATCATCGCCACCAAGGCCATCCATGAACTGCAACGGATTCAGGGTCGTTACGCCCTGGCGACCATGTGCATCGGTGGCGGCCAGGGTATTGCCGTCCTGTTCGAACGCGCTTGAAGGATAACTACATGAGCCTGAACAACATCGCCGTGATCGGCGCCGGGACCATGGGCAACGGGATTGCCCAGGTGTGTGCGGTGGCCGGTTACCAGGTCACCCTGATCGACGTCTCCGACGCCGCGCTGGAGCGTGGCGTTGCCACCCTGCGCAAGAACCTCGACCGCCAGGTCAGCAAGCAGACCCTGGAAGCGGCCCAGGCCGAAGCCGCAGTCGAGCGTATCCGCACCAGCACCGACTATGCGGCGCTGAACGATGCCCAACTGGTCATTGAGGCCGCCACCGAAAACCTCGACCTGAAGAAACGCATTCTTCAGCAGGTTGCGGCCAACGTCAGCGAAAGCTGCGTGATCGCCACCAACACCTCGTCGCTGTCGGTGACCCAGCTGGGCGCGGCCATCAACGCGCCAGAGCGCTTTATCGGCGTGCACTTCTTCAATCCGGTGCCGATGATGGCGCTGGTCGAGGTGATCCGCGGCCTGCAGACCAGCGATGCGACCTACGCCACCGCCATGGCCCTGACCGGCCAGGTCGGCAAGACCGCCATCACCGCCGGCAACCGCCCGGGCTTCGTGGTCAACCGCATCCTGGTGCCGATGATCAACGAAGCGATCTTCGTCCTCCAGGAAGGCCTGGCCAGTGCCGAGGACATCGACACCGGCATGCGCCTGGGCTGCAACCAGCCGATCGGTCCGCTGGCCCTGGCCGACCTGATCGGCCTGGATACCCTGCTGGCGATCATCGAGGCCTTCCACGAAGGCTTCAACGACAGCAAGTACCGCCCCGCCCCGCTGCTCAAGGAGATGGTCGCGGCCGGCTACCTGGGTCGCAAGAGCGGCCGCGGCTTCCACGTCTACGGGTAAACCGCCATGCCCAAGACCTGCGCCGACTACGAAGAACGTCGCGACAAGGCCCTCGAGCTGTTCGCGCTCAAGGGCTTCGGCCAGGTCAGCATGCGCGAACTGGCGGCGCACGTGGGCCTGACCGCCGGCTCGCTGTATCACCATTTTCCGAGCAAGCAGCACCTGTTGTTCGACCTGATCGAGGAGCTGTACGAGGAGCTGCTGGCGACCCTGCACCCGGTGGGTCGTGGCAAGAACGCCTCGGCGCGACTGTCGGCGGTGATCCGCGCCCATTGGGAGCTGCATGCCGAGCGCCCGTTGCAGTTTCGCCTGGCGGAGCGCGACCTGTGCTGCCTGAGCGAAGAGCAGCAGGCGCAAATTGCCGGGATGCGCCGGGAATATGAAAACCGCCTGCTGGAGTTGATCGCCCCTGCTACCCGGCTCGCCGGGCCTGAACTGGAAGCGGCGGCGCAGGTGGTGGCGAGCATGCTCAACAGCCTGCCAGGCTGGTTGCAGAACGCCGCGATGCCCCAGGCACAGCGTTTGGCGTTGATGGAAAGCATGTTGCTGGGGGCGATCGAGCGGACGTTGCCGGTGGGGATCAGTTCGGCGGCTTGATGCTGGAACTTAGGGGCACGAGCATGGGTATCTACACATCTTTTTCGCTCTGCTGGTCTGTGCTGTTCCTGCTGGCCCTATCGCTGGCAATGCCAGCTCCCACAGGTTTCTGTTTCGGGCCTGGATCATGCGGCTGGCTCGGAACCTGTGGGAGCCGGCATTGCCGGCGATGAGGCCAGCAGCCTCGACAGATCAGTCCGAAGAAATGTGTAGATACCTATCCAGCGATGAGGCCCTCCCTTCACCCGACAATGCTGTGAACCACCCTCACCCCATCCACCGTCGGCCGATTGATGAACAGGCTGTCGAGCAACGGACTGTCGGAACTCCATGCGGCGTTCCAGTTGGCCGAACGATGGATATAGCGGCCGCGCAACAGCGCCATTTGTTCAGCCTCCAGGCCATGCCCGGCAAGCAGACTGGCCGCAATTCCCTGCAACTCCCCGGGCAGTTGCCAATCACCTGGCGCTAGCGCCACTCCCGCCGCCACGGCCCGGTCGTGCATCAATCGCAGGTACACCCGCGACAACTCCCCGCGTACCCGCCTCTGTCCGCGAATCCACACCCTCACGCGCTTTTCCCGCTGGATATCGCGCTTGGGCACGAACGGCTGGTCGACGCTCCGGCTGTCGAGCGTCACCCGCAGGCCGAGGGCCTCCCATTCCGGACGATGGCGCTCCAGGCACTGGCTCGCCAGTTGCCACGCGCGGGTCCGTTCCAGCGCCACATGGGCCAACTCGACACTGCTGAACGGCCGCTCCAGCACCAGGTTTTCCTCCACCTCGTCAGCGTGCCCGCCGCCGATATCGCAGTGATCTCCCGGCAACAGCAGGTCGTTGCCCGTGGCGACCAGCGGGAAATTCAGGCGCCGCTCGTCCGCCGCCACCAGGTGCACCACCTGTCGCGCCAGCCCGTCCGCCAGGCCCAGGCGCAGGCCGTCGAAGTCGGCGTTGGCGGCGCTGAAATTGCCCTTGAGCGGGGCGATGATGCTGGCCACGGTGTCGAACAGACCAATGAAGTTGAGGCTCAGCGCCAGATCACCACAGGCGGCCCGCAACCCGTGCAGGTCATTGGCCAGATGCCGCGCCGCCGCCGCGCCCCGGCTGAAGCCGAACAGATCGACCTCGATCGCGGCAATCGCCAGCGCCGGGTTGTGTGTCCTGAAGTCGTCGAGCAGCGCCGCCACCTGCGCCGGCACCTGGGCGACCCGTGCCGCCACGCCGCTGGCACCACGTCCGGTGGCCTGGACCAACATGGCATCAGCCTCGCCACGGGCAGTGCCGATGCCTTCGACATACAGCGCCAGCCAGGCTTGGTCGCCGGCCTCGGCAAGCTGCCGGGTATGGGGGTACAGCGCGTACAGGCGCGCCACATTGCTTGGGCTCATGGCGTAGCTGCCACTCGCGCCGGTTTCGCTGTTGTACAGGTTCATCCCGGTGCCGTCGAAGAACAGCCCCAGGTGCAGGGTAATGGATCGGGAAGAGTGTGTCGGATACATGACGGTTCCTGTGTCGTGAAAACAAGGAACCGATCGGATCACCTCGCGCCGGGGCGAGGTATAGGACGAATCACTTCAAGCTGTACGAATCCCCTGACAATCAGGCCAGCAATTCCTGGATCTGCTCGCGCAGGCTGTCCAGGTCGAAGGGCTTGGCCAGGATCGGCGCACGGAAGGCGATCGGGCTGCCGGATTCGCGGATTTCCGCCGGATAGCCACTGATGAAGATCACCTTGAGGTCCGGTCGCAGCTTGACCGCCGGCTCGGCGATATCCACCCCGGAAATGCCGCCGGGCAAGCGGAAGTCGGTGACCATCAGGTCCAGGTGCGGCTTGCTGGCGAGGATTTCGAACGCCTGGGCACCGTCTTCGGCGAGCAGGACACGGTAGCCCTCGCCCGACAGGTAATCGTTGAGGACCATACGGATAACCGGTTCGTCTTCGACGACCAGTACTACATCTTGCGCATCTACGCTCATGCCAACGCCTTGATTCGATTCATTCGGGGGATGATGACCATACGACCCCGGCCTTACACGGAGGTTGCTTCGGAGCGACCACTTTCGTTTTTCTGTCCATGCATATCGCATACCAGCGGCAGATGAACGCGGAAGGTCGCGCCCTCGCCTTCGGCGCTGTGCACGCTGATCCGCCCGCCATGGGCAAGGACGATCTGCTCGGAAATGTACAAGCCCAGGCCCAGCCCGGCGACGCTGTGACTCGAAGCCACCCGCTCGAACTGCTGGAAAATCCGCTGCTGGTTGTCCGGGCTGATGCCGATGCCCTGGTCGCGCACTTCGACGCAGGCCATGCCGTCGTCCTCCAGCACGCGCACCTGCACCGGCCGTTTGGCGCCATAGCGCAGGGCGTTGCTGAGCAGGTTGGCAACCACCTGCTCGATACGGAACTCGTCCCACACCCCTTCCAGCACACCGCAGTTCTCCACTTCGATAATCGATCCGGCGGCGGCGGCCTGGGCGGCGAAATTCTCCACCAGGCCGTTGATCAGCTGGCTCAGGTCAAAGCGCGAAGGGCTGATCGACAGCTTGCCGGTACGGATCCGCGAGACATCGAGCATGTCCTCGATCAGGCGGATCAGGCTGTTGATCTGGCGCTCGTCGCGCTCGACCATGGCGCGCATCTTGTCGAGGGTAAAGGCATCGGCGTTGTCCCGCGCCAGGTGCAACTTGCGCAACTGGGTTTCGAGGATCAGGCCGTTGAGCGGCGTGCGTACCTCGTGGGAGACGATGGACATGAAGTCGTCACGCATGCGCACCGCACGCTCCAGCTCGCCGCGGGCCACCTGCAACTGTTCGAGCAGTTGCTGCTGTTCCTGCTGGCTGCGCGCCAGGGCCTGGACCTGGCGGTCAAGGGCCTTGCGCTGGCGGTACAGCTCGACGAAGACCTTGACCTTGCTCTTCACCGCCAGGGTGTCGAGGGGCTTGTGCAGAAAGTCCACCGCGCCGCTTTCGTAGCCCTTGAAGGCGTAGTTCATCTCGCGTCCGGCGGCACTGACGAAGACGATGGGGATGTGCTTGGTCTTCTCCATGCCGCGCATCAGTTCGGCCAGCTCGAAACCGTTCATGCCGGGCATCTGCACGTCGAGAATGGCCAGGGCGAACTCATGTTCGAGCAGCAGCGACAGCGCCTGGTCGGCGGAGCCCGCCTTGAATACCGCGCGGTCGTCGCCCTTGATCAGCGCTTCGAGCGCCAGCAGGTTCTCCGGGAGATCGTCGACGATCAGCAGTTTGGCTTGGATGTGGCTCAGCATTCTTGTGATTCCAGCTTGGCGAGCAAATGCCCGATGCCATTCAAAGGGAGTATATGGTCGGGGCGATGCAGGGCCAGGGCCGCGGCCGGCATGGCCGACACCTGGGCCTGGGCCGGGTCCTGGACGATGCTCAGACCACCGTACTGGCTGATTCGTGCCAGGCCGGCGGCACCATCTTCGTTGGCGCCGGTCAGCAGCACCCCGGCCAGGTTCGCGCCATAGGCATCGGCGGCAGACTCGAAGAGGATATCGATCGACGGCCGGGAGAAATGCACACGCTCCTCCTGGCTCAGGGACAGGCTGCGATCACGCTCCACCGACAGGTGATAGCCGGGACCGGCGACATAGATGATGCCCGGCTCGATGCTTTCCTTGTCCCGCGCCTCGCGCACCGGCCGGCCCAGCTTGCGGCTGAAGACCTCGGCCAGATGACTGTCGTGGTCGTCCGGCAGGTGCAGCACGCAGATCAGCGGAATGGCGAAATCCTTCGGCAGGCAGGCCATCACCGTGAGCAAGGCACTGACCCCGCCCGCCGAGGCGCCCATGACGATCGCTTCGATGGCTTTCATAGCTTGCGGTAGATCCGTTCCGGCTTGACCAGCGCTTCGAAGCGGTTGGCATAGGCCGAGAAGTCGAGGGTTTCCTTGCTGCCCAGGACGAGGAAGCCGCGGTGGCACAAGGACTCGTGGAACAGGCCGAAGGAGCGGTCCTGCAGGCCCTTGTTGAAATAGATCAGCACATTGCGGCACGACACCAGCTGGGTCTCGGAGAACACGCTGTCGGTGGCCAGGCTGTGGTCGGCGAAGGTCACATTGTCGCGCAAGCTACCGTCGACGATGGCATTGCCATAGGCGCAGGTGTAGTAGTCGCTGAACGCACGGGTACCGCCGGCGGCGATGTAGTTGCGTTCGTAGTCGCGCATCGCCTGCATCGAATAGATGCCCTGCTTGGCCTTTTCCAGGGAATTGGGGTTGATGTCGGTGGCGTAGATGATGGTGCGTTCCAGCAGCCCTTCCTCGCGCAGCAGGATGGCCATGGAGTACACCTCCTCGCCAGTGCTGCAGCCGGCGATCCAGATCTTGATCGACGGCCAGGTCTTCAGGTGCGGCACCACCTCCCGGCGCAGGGCGAGGAAGTGGCTGGGGTCGCGAAACATCTCGCTGACCGGGATGGTCAGGTACTGCAACAGTTGCAGGAACATCCCCGGGTCGTGCAGCACCCGCTCCTGCAGGGCGCTGATCGTCGTGCAGTCGAACTGGCGCACGGCGTGCAGGATCCGGCGCTTGAGGGAAGCGCCGGAGTAGTCGCGGAAATCGTAGCTGTACTTGAGGTAGATGGCCTCGATCAGCAAGCGGATCTCGATATCGGTATTGCGTTCGCTAGTCAAATTCGCTCCAGTTGCGGCAGCCACACACGGATCAGGGAGAACAACCGGTCGAGGTCGATCGGCTTGGCCAGGTAGTCATTGGCCCCGGCCTGCAGGCAGCGTTCCTGATCGTCTTTCATTGCCTTGGCGGTAACGGCGATGATCGGCAGCTTGCGCCAGCGCGGATCCTTGCGGATCAGGCGGGTCGCTTCGTAGCCGTCCATTTCCGGCATCATCACGTCCATCAGCACCAGGTCGATATCACCGCCCTGCTCCAGGCGCTCGATGGATTCGCGGCCGTTGCGCGCGATCTCCACCAGGGCGCCCTTGTGTTCCAGGGCGCTGGTGAGGGCGAAGATATTGCGCACATCGTCGTCCACCAGCAGGATCCTGCGCCCTTCGAACACCTTGTCGCGGCTGCGCGCGGTGCGCAGCATGCGTTGCCTTTCATGGGACAGCGTCGATTCGACTTTGTGCAGGAACAAGGTCACTTCATCGAGCAGGCGCTCTGGCGAGCGGGCGCCCTTGATGATGATCGAGCGCGAATACTTGAGCAGTTCGGCCTCTTCGTCGCGGCTGAGGTTGCGCCCGGTGTAGACGATTACCGGCGGGAAGGACTGGATCTCGTCCACGGTCATGCGCTTGAGCAGCTCGTTGCCGGGCATGTCGGGCAGCTTGAAGTCGATCACCATGCAGTCGTAGACCGTGTCGCGCAGCAGCGCCAGGGCTTCCTGGGCAGTGCCTACCGCGGTGATCTGCACGTCGTCGTCGCCGATCAGGCGAGCGATGCTCTCGCGCTGCAGGTCGTCGTCTTCCACCAGCAGGATGTGCTTGAGCTTCTGGGTCAGCTTGTCTTCGAGGCGGGCGAAGACGGTCTTCAGTTCCTCGCGGCTGGTCGGCTTGACCACATAGCCCACCGCGCCCATGTGCAGGGCGGTTTCGATACGGTCCTCGACCGAGATCACATGCACCGGGATATGCCGGGTCGCGGCCTGCTCCTTGAGGCGCTGCAGCACCGTCAGGCCGGAATGGTCGGGCAGGCGCATATCGAGCAGGATGGCGTCCGGCACGAAGCGCTCGGCCAGCTCGAACCCATCGTCGGCGGCATGCGCCACCAGGCAGTTGTAACCCAGCTCATGGGCCAGGTCGAAGAGGATGCGGGCGAAGTTCGGCTCGTCCTCGATCACCAGGATGCAGCGCTTGGCGAACGGTGCCTTGTGCCGGTCGTCCTCGAACGCCAGGCGCCGCACCGGGCCTTCCGCCAGCGGCACGCTGGGCACCTCGACCACCGGCGGCGCCAGGGTTTGCGGCAGCGGCTGCGGATGGCTGAGGGTCGACGGCCGCAACTGGTCGACGATCGGCTCGTAGCGTTCAGGCAAGGTCAGGCTGAACACACTGCCCTGCCCTGGCGTGCTCTGCACCTGGATTTCACCGCCGAGCAGGCGCGCCAGGTCGCGGGAGATCGACAGGCCCAGGCCGGTGCCGCCATAGCGGCGGTTGGTGGTGCCGTCGGCCTGGTGGAAGGCTTCGAAGATCGCCTGCTGCTGGTCGGCGGCAATGCCTATGCCGCTGTCCTGCACATGGAACACGATACCGCCCCCCTCCTGCGCGGCCAGGGTCAGGCTGACCTGGCCCTGCTCGGTGAACTTCAGCGCGTTGGACAGCAGGTTCTTGAGGATCTGCTCCAGGCGCTGGCGGTCGGTGTACAGGGTCGCCGGCACCTGCGGCTCGACCTGCACCGTGAAGTTCAGCCCCTTGTCTGCGGCCAGCGGTTCGAACATGCCGCGCAGGCCGTCGGCCAGGCGCGCGACCTGGGTGGTTTCGGCACGCACATCGAGCTTGCCGGCCTCGACCTTGGCGATGTCGAGGATGTCGTTGATCAGGTTGAGCAGATCGTTGCCGGCGGAATAGATCGATTCGGCGAACTTGACCTGCTCGTCGCTGAGGTTGTCCTGCGGGTTCTCGGCCAGCAGCTTGGCCAGGATCAGCGAGCTGTTCAGCGGCGTGCGCAGCTCGTGGGACATGTTGGCAAGGAATTCGGACTTGTACTTGCTGGAGCGCTGCAGTTCCTCGGCACGCTGCTGCAACTGCACCTGGGCTTCGTTGAGCTCGGTGTTCTTGATGTCCAGGGCATCGCGCTGCGCTGCCATCGCATCGGTGCGCTCGGCCAGTTGCTCGTTGGTCTGCTCCAGCTCGGCACGCTGGGTTTCCAGGTGGGCCTGGGACTCCTTGAGCACCCGCGACTGTTCTTCCAGCTCCTCGTTGGCGGTTTTCAGTTCTTCCTGCTGGACCTGCAGCTCTTCGTTGAGCTGCTGGGTCTGCGCCAGCACTTCCTGCAGGCGCTGGCGGTAGCGCGCGCTTTCGATCGAGGTGCCGAGGTTGCCGGCAACCCGCTCCAGCAATTCGCCGTCGCGCGGGTTCAGCGGACGCAGGAAGCCCAGCTCGATCACCCCGTTGATCTGCCCGTCGTTGGTCGCCGGCATCAACATCACGCTGCGCGGCAACCCCTCGCCGAGTCCGGAACTGACCTTGAAATAGTCCTCCGGCACTTCGTCCAGGGTCAGCAGGCGGTTCTGCGCCAGGGCCTGGCCGACCAGCCCTTCGTTGGGCGCGATGACCTGGTCGAGAGCGTCCTGCTCGCGGGAAAAGCCATAGCTGGCGACCCGGTGCAGGTTGTCGTGCTCGTCGCGCACATACAGCGCAGCGACCACGCTGCCCAGATAGTTGGAGAAAAACTGCAGGATGTTATGGCCCAGGGTCGGCAGGGTCTGCTGGCCCAGTACCCGCTCGGCCAGCTGGCTCTGCCCGGCGCGGATCCAGCCCTGCTGCTCCAGGCGCTCCGCGGCACGCTGCTGGGCCTCGATGTTGTCCTGGTAGCTGCGCGACAGGTTGATCAGGTCACGTCGCCCGACCCAGGCCAGCAGGCCGCTGATGACCACGATGAACAGCAGGTACAACGAGATCGACACCCAGGTGGTGGTGCTCACCTGTTCGTTGCGCTTGGCCCGCAACTGCTGTTCGAGGGCGACGAAGTCCTCGTATTCCTTGCGGATCTGGTCGGTCAGGCGCTTGCCGCGGCCGGCCTCGATATCGGAACGGTAATCGCCGCCGCTACGGCGCAACTCGACCATTTCCTTGCCGAAAGCGTTCCACTCGGCCTGCAGGGCGTCCAGTCGGGCCAGGCGGTCGAGCTGGGTGGGGTTGTCCGCCACCAGCTCGCGCAGGGTCTGCATCTGCGCGGCGATACGTGGCCGGGCCAGTTCGTAGGGGTCGAGGAAATGTTCCTCGCCGGTCAACAGGTAACCGCGCATCCCGGTTTCCTTGTCGATGGACAGCTTCAGCGATTCGTTGGCGTTGTTGATCACCCGGTCGGTGTGGCCGACCCACTGGATCACCGACAGCAGGTAAGCGATTACCGCGATGAACACCACGGCACTCAGCAGCCCCACTCCCAGGGGCAGGCTGATATTGCGCACCAGCAGCTTCGAGAAGCGCTGCTGGTCGATAGGATTTGACTGATTCATCTGTTGGTCCATGCGGCAGAGTGTGGCGTTTGTTTTTTTGGCCTTGAGGCCAGGATCATGCTGCCTGGCCGGCACTGTTGTCCCAGTCTATCCGTCTTCACGGGTGCTGACAGGGCATAAAGCCAGTATTTGAGGCATGACGTACGGATTCGTTCCGTGCATTATCGCGGCCCGCTATGCTCTACCGACGTCGATGCCGGGAACTTCCGGCGGTGCATTGCTTACAGAGTCAGTAACATTCATTGCCGCAGGAGTCACCCATGCCCGCCACCGCCCCGCTTCTGGTCGTCGAAGACGACAACATCGTGCGCATGCTGATGGTCGATGTTCTTCAGGAACTGGGATACGAGGTCACGGAAGCCGAAAACGCGGAACAGGCCCTGGTGCAACTGGAAGATCCGCAACAGCATTTTTCCCTGATGCTCACCGATGTCGGCCTGCCCGACCTCGACGGCCAGGAGCTGGCCCGCCGCGCCCGCGACCTGCGCCCGCTGCTGCCGATCCTGTTCGCCAGCGGCTACGGCCACACGCTGCAGGTGCCCGAGGGCATGCATATGATCAGCAAGCCGTTCGGCATCGATCAGTTGCGCGACAAGATGAAGGCGATCCTGGGGTCTGTGCCGTAGCGGATGACCTCATCGCCGGCAACGCCGGCTCCCACAGAATGGGCGGAGCACGCGATACCTGTGCAGGCCCTTGTGGGAGCCGGCGTTGCCGGCGATGAGGCCCGACCAAACGACATCATTGCCCCTGCAGACCTCCTCCCCCTCCTGTCTTCATTCTGAAATGTGACCAACGGGTCACTCCTTATTCCTGCCGTCTCCTACACTCAGAAATCCTGCCCGGAATCCAAACCCAAGCATCAAGCGAAATAGTTTGAACCTTGGGTGAAATCGGCCGGTCAGGAATTCAAGTAGGTCATCGATTCCGGCATTCCCGGACGCGACCCACCCATCCCTACACTTCGTCACCTCGTCAACGGCAGGAGCGCCGGTTGGCGCAGCGCTTGCACGGATGGCAGGGACGCAACACCGCTCGCAGAGAACAGAGAGAAAAGATCAAGGCATCGAATTCGGGTGAATCGCCCAAAAGCACAAGGGATGGAGAGAAGTAATGATCAGTGCCACTGTCGAACCGCATTTCAATCCAGACAACAGCGCCCCCGTGGGCAGTGACATCGTCGCGACCGGTCGTGGTTTCGTCGGCGATAACAGACAGAACCGGCACAAACGCAAAGTCTTGTTCGTCACCTCGGAAATCGCCGACCTGGTCAAGACCGGCGGCCTCGGCGACGTCTCCGCCGCCCTGCCGCGGGCCCTGCGCCACCTGCACGATGTCCGCGTGCTGATCCCCGGCTACCCGCAAGTGATGGACAGCGACTACCCGATCCATGTGGTCGGTGCCCTCGGCGGCCATGCCGCCCTGCCCCCCTGCCAGATCGGCCGCATGGACCTGCCCGACGGCCTGGTGATCTACGTGCTGATCTGCCCCGAGCTGTACCAGCGCGAAGGTACCCCCTACGGCGCAAACAACGGCCGCGACTGGCCCGACAACCATATCCGCTTCGCCCGCCTGGGCCTGGCCGCCGCGGAGATCGCCGCCGGCGAAGGCATGGTCCACTGGACCCCGGAACTGATCCACGCCCACGACTGGCCTGCCGGCCTGGCCCCGGCGTACATGCACTGGCGCGGCCTGAGCACGCCGACCCTGTTCACCATCCACAACCTCGCCTACCAGGGCGTGGTCAGCCTGGCCTGCTGCCCGGAACTGGCGATCCCCGAGCACGCCCTGCAACAGGAAGGCATGGAGTTCTACGGCAAGCTGTCGTTCCTCAAGGCCGGCCTGGCCTACTCCAGCCATATCACCACGGTCAGCGCCACCTACGCCCGGGAGATCACCACCCCGGCGTTCGGCTGCGGCCTCGACGGCTTCCTCGCCAGCAAGGCCCAGCAAGGCCTGCTCAGCGGCATCCCGAACGGCATCGATGAAAGCTGGAACTCGGCCACCGACAGCTACCTGGAACATCATTTCGGCCTTAACGACTGGGAGGGCAAGGCCGCCAACGCCAGCGCAGTGCGCGAGCTGTTCGGCCTGGAACCGTCCAGCGGCCCGCTGTTCGCCGTGGTCTCGCGGCTGGTCTATCAGAAGGGCCTGGACCTGACCCTGGGGGTGGCCGAGTACATCGTCAAGCAAGGCGGGCAGATCGCAGTGATCGGCCGCGGCGAGCCGGAAGAGGAACAGGCCATGCGCGAGCTGGCCCTGCGCTTCCCCGGCCGGGTGGGCGTGCGCATCGGCTTCAACGAGACCGACGCGCGGCGCATGTTCGCCGGCAGCGACTTCCTGCTGATGCCTTCGCGCTACGAGCCCTGCGGCCTGAGCCAGATGTACGCGCAGCGCTTCGGCTCGTTGCCGGTGGCGCGCAACACCGGTGGCCTGGCCGACACCATCGAGAATGGCGTCACCGGCTTCCTCTTCGACGAGTCCACCGTGGACAGCTACCGCGAGGCCCTGAGCCGCGCCTTCTATGTGTTCGACAAGAAGCCGCTGCTCAACGCCATGCGCTGCCTGTCCATGACCCAACCCTTCAACTGGTGCCAGGCGGTGGAACCCTACGCCCGGCTTTACGAGGAACTGGTCGTCCGCGCCACTAGCCAGCGGGGCTGATCGATGACAGCACTGCCCCTGCGCTTCAGCCACGGAGCGCTGGTCGTCGACGGCCAGCGCACGCGGTTTTCCCTGTGGGCGCCTGATGCCCACACTGTCGAACTCGAACTGGACGGTGCCACTTTCGCCATGGCCCCTGAGGCCGATGGCTGGTTCCGTCTCAACCGGCGCTGCCCGCTCGGCGCGCTGTACCGCTATCGCATCGACGGCGAGCTGTCGGTGCCCGACCCGGCCTCGCGTTTCCAGCCCGAGGGTGTACACGGCCCGAGCCAGGTGGTGGCGCCGCATCGCTATCCGTGGCGCAACCACGATTGGCGCGGCCGGCCCTGGACCGAGGCGGTGATCCTGGAGCTGCATGTCGGCCTGCTCGGCGGCTACGCCGGGGTCATGGCCGAGCTGCCGCGCCTGGCCGAACTGGGTATCACTGCCATCGAGCTGATGCCCATCCAGCAGTTCCCCGGTGACCGCAACTGGGGCTACGACGGCGTCCTGCCGTTCGCCCCGCAACACAGCTATGGCACGCCGGAGCAGTTGCAGGCATTGATCGACCGGGCCCACGACCTGGGCCTGATGGTGCTGCTCGATGTGGTCTACAACCACTTCGGCCCGGACGGCAATTACCTGCACCGCTACGCCGAGCACTTCTTCCGCAAGGATCGTCAGACCCCGTGGGGCGCGGCCATCGACTTCCGCCGCCAGGAAGTGCGGGACTTCTTCATCGAAAATGCCCTGATGTGGCTCAGCGACTACCGCTTCGACGGCCTGCGCCTGGATGCGGTGCATGCCATCGACGATCCGGACTTTCTTCGTGCACTGTCCCGCGCCGTGCGCCAGCACTGCGGGGACGAGCGCCATTGCTGGCTGGTGCTGGAGAACGAAGCCAACCAGGCCAGCCTGCTGGAACAGGCTTTCGACGGGCAGTGGAACGACGACGGCCACAACACCCTGCACGTCATGCTCACTGGCGAGCAGGAAGGCTACTACGCCGACTTCCAGCAACCGGCGGCGCGCCTGGCCCGCTGCCTGGGCGAGGGCTTCGTCTACCAGGGCGAGACCTGCCACCACGGCACGCCCCGGGGCGAGCCCAGCGCGCACCTGCCGCCGAGCGCCTTCGTGCTGTTCCTGCAAAACCACGACCAGACCGGCAACCGCGCCCTCGGCGAGCGGCTCTCGACCCTGTGCCCGCCCCAGGCGCTGCGCGCGGCCACCACCCTGTTGCTGCTGTCGCCGATGATCCCGCTGTTGTTCATGGGCGACGAATGGGGCAGCGAGACGCCGTTCCTGTTCTTCACCGATCACCACGACGAACTGGCCGATGCCGTGCGCGAAGGCCGCCGCGCCGAATTCAAGGGCTTCGCCGCCTTCGCCGATGTCGAACAGCGCGAGCGAATCCCCGATCCCAACGCCCGGCAGACCTTCCTTGACTCGCGCCCCCGGCGCAATGCCGCGAGCGTCGAGTGGGAAAGCCTCTACCGCGACCTGCTGACCCTGCGTCGCCAGCACATCGTCCCGCACCTGGGCGGAACCCGCGCCCTCGGCGCCGAGGTGATCGGCGAACAGGCAGTCAGCGCACGCTGGCGACTGGGCGACGGCAGCGAACTGCGCATCGACCTCAACCTCGGCCCGTCGACGGTGCAGGTGCACTGGCCGGACGGTCATCAACCACTGTTCAACTGCACCGAAGCAGTGCAACAACCCGGCACGCTGCCCCCGTACAGCGCCGTGGTCAGCCTCAACCCTCTCTCCGCAGCGGAGCCTGCCCCATGAGTGACCTGCATTTGCACCATCTGGCCCGACGCGCTGGCGTCGCCGTGGACTGGATCGACGCCAACGGCCGTGCACAACAGGTCAGCGAGACCAACCTGCGCCGCATCCTCGGCGCCCTTGGCCATCCCGCCGAGAATGCCGAGAACATCGCCAGCAGCCTGGCCGCCCTGGAAGAAGCGGAGGACGAACAGCACCTGCCACCGCTGCTGACCGTGGATATCGACGCCGCCCTCGACCTGTCGCGCTGGTTCGACGGCGGCAGCCTGGTTCACGCCGTCCTCGAAGACGGCAGCGAGCAGGCCCTGCGCCTGGACCCGCGCGGCCATCTGGCCGGCGGCCTGCCCATTGGCTATCACCGCCTGGGCATCAACGGCCAGGGCTTTACCGTCGCCGTGGCACCGCTGCGCTGCTTTACCCTGGCCGACGCGCAACACCAGGCCACGCCCCGCGCCTGGGGCATCGCCGCCCAGCTCTACAGCCTGCGTCGCCCCGGCGATGGCGGTTTCGGCGACTGCCAGGCCCTCGAAGCCCTGGCCCGCAACGCCGCCGAACGCGGTGCCGATGCCCTGGCGATCAGCCCGACCCACGCGATGTTCGCCAACAACAGCCACACCTTCAGCCCCTACTCGCCGTCCAGCCGGCTGTTCTTCAACGCTCTCTACGCCAGCCCGGAACTGCTCCTCGGCGAACGGGTGGTACGGGTAGCCAAGGACAGCCTCGACCAGCCCTTCGACGAGCTGGAACAACTGCCATTGATCGACTGGCCGCACGCAGCGGCGGCCAAGCAGAAACTGCTGCGCGCCCTGTACCGTGACTTCAGCCGCGGCGAGCATCCGCTGCGCGAGGACTTCGACAGCTTCCGCAAGGCCGGCGGCCACGCCCTCGAAGACCATTGCCGCTACGAAGCCCTGCTCGATGCCGCTGCCAGCCGCGGCGTCAGCGCCGACTGGCGCAACTGGTACGACGGCTGGCGCGACCCGGGCAGCCTCGAAGTCGCGCAGTTCGCCGACAACTACCCGGCGGCCATCGAGTACTACGTGTTCTGCCAATGGCTGGTGACCCGTGGCCTGCAACGGGTGCAACAGGCCGCCCGGGGCCAGGGCATGGCGGTGGGCCTGATCGCCGACCTCGCGGTCGGTGCCGATGGCGCCGGCAGCCAGGCCTGGAGCCGCCAGGACGAACTGCTCGCCGACGTGCATGTCGGCGCACCACCGGACATCCTCAACCGCGCCGGACAGAACTGGGGCATCAGCGCCTTCTCGCCCCAGGGCCTGAAACGCAACGGCTTCCGCGCCTTCATCGAAATGCTCCGGGCCAACCTGGCCCATGCCGGCGGCCTGCGCATCGACCATGTGATGGGCCTGTACCGCCTGTGGCTGATCCCCGCCGGCGCCAGCGCACCCGACGGCGCCTACCTGCACTACCCGCTGGACGACCTGCTGCGCCTGCTGTGCCTGGAATCGGTGCGGCACCGGGCGATCATCCTCGGCGAAGACCTCGGCACCGTGCCCGGCGGCCTGCGGGAAAAACTCGCGGCGCGGGGCATCCTCGGCATGCGCGTGCTGCTGTTCGAGCAGGACCCGCCGGGGCATTTCAAGCCGATCCTCGACTGGCCGGACAACGCCCTGGCCACCACCAGCACCCACGACCTGCCGCCCCTGGCCGGTTGGCTGGCGGCGCGGGACATCGACTGGAACCAGCGCCTGGGCCTGATCGACGCCATCACCGAACGGGACTGGCGCGACACCCGTCAACACGAAATCAAGGGACTGCGCCACTTGCTGGAAAGCAACTATCACCAACCGCTGGACACTGCCGATGCCGTGCTCGACGCCAGCGTGCGCCTGCTCGGCCATACCCGCGCGCCGCTGGTGCTGCTGCCGCTGGAAGACCTGCTCGGGGTCGACGAGCAGCCCAACCTGCCCGGCACCGTCGACGGCCATCCCAACTGGCAGCGCCGTTTCGCCGCCCCGGCCCGCGAACTGCTCGACGACGTGGACGCCGCGCGGCGCCTCGAACTGCTGGCGCAAGCCCGCGAACAAGCCGGGGAGCGCGACCGATGAAAACCATGACCGCAACCCTGCGCCTGCAATTCCACGCCGGTTTCACCCTCGACGACGCCGTGCCGCTGGTGCCCTACTTCGCTCGCCTGGGCATCAGCCATGTGTACGCCTCGCCGCTGCTGGAGGCGCGCCCCGGCTCGATGCACGGCTACGATGTGGTCGACCCGACCCGGGTCAACCCCGAACTGGGCGGCGAAGCCGCACTGGAACGTCTGGTCGCCGCACTGCGCCAGCATGGCATGGGCCTTCTGCTGGATATCGTCTCCAACCATATGGCCGTCGGCGGCGAGCACAACCACTGGTGGCAGGACCTGTTGGCCTGGGGCCGACGCAGCCGCTACGCGGAATTCTTCGATATCCAGTGGCACTCGCCGGACCCGCTGCTGCGCGGCCAACTGCTGCTGCCCTTCCTCGCCGACGACTACGGCAAGGTCCTGCTGGACGGCGCCGCGCCGCTGCGCTTCGATGCTGACAGCGGGCATTTCCTGATCCATCACCACGACCACCGCTTCCCCATCAGCCCGCCGGACTATGCGCTGATCCTGGCCGGCAGCCAGTTGGCCGAGCTGCGCGAACTGGCCGGGCGCCTGGCCGCCTGCGCCAGCGCCGACGAGGCCGAGCCGCTGCTGCGCGTACTCGCCAGCCTGGCCTGCCATGCCCAGCACGCGGTGGACATCGAGCGTCTGCTCGAAGGCTTCAACGGGCGCACGCCTGAAGGTTTCGAGCGCCTGCACGGGCTGCTGGAGCGCCAGCACTACCGCCTGGCCAGCTGGCGCACGGCGGCGGACGACATCAACTGGCGGCGCTTCTTCGACGTCAACGAGCTGGGCGGCCTGCGGGTGGAAAAGCCAGCGGTGTTCGAAGCCACCCATGGCAAGGTGTTCGAACTGATCGGCCGTGGCCTGGTGGACGGCCTGCGCATCGACCATATCGACGGCCTCGCCGACCCGCGCGGCTACTGCCGCAAGCTGCGCCGGCGGACCACCGCCCTGCTCGCCGAACGCCCGCTGGACGCCGCGCTGGAACACCTGCCGATCTATGTCGAGAAGATCCTCGGCGCCGGCGAAAGCCTGCATCAGGACTGGCAGGTGGACGGCACCACCGGCTACGAATTCATGAACCAGGTGTCCTTGCTGCAGCACGACCCGGCCGGCGAAGCGGAATTGACCGCGCTATGGCATGAGCTCAGCGAGCGCCCGGCCTTTGCCGAGGAAGTCCGCCAGGCCCGCCAGCTGGTCCTGCAAGGCACCCTGGCCGGGGATTTCGAATCGGTGGCCCAGGCCCTGTTGCAGGTGGCACGCAACGATGTGATGAGCCGCGACCTGACCCTCGGCGCGATCCGCCGGGCCTTGCAGGCGCTGGTCGAGCACTACCCGGTGTACCGCACCTATATCAATGCCTGCGGGCGGCCGACGGCAGACGAAGGCTTCTTCCAGCAGGCCCTGGAACAGGCCCGCAGCAGCCTGGGTGATGCCGACGCCAATGTGCTCGATTTCCTGCAACGTTCGCTGGGCGGCCAACCCTGGCGCAGCGTGCCGGCGGGCCGGGCGCGCAAGCAACTGCGCCACGCCTGCGTGCGCTTCCAGCAACTGACCTCGCCGACCGCGGCCAAGGCCGTGGAAGACACCGCCTTCTACCGCTCGGCGGTGCTGCTGTCGCGCAACGACGTCGGCTTCGATGCCGAGCGTTTCAGCGCCCCGCCCGAGGTCTTCCATGCCCAGTGCCAGGCGCGCCTGGCGAGCTTTCCGGACAACCTGCTGGCCACCGCCACCCACGACCACAAGCGTGGCGAGGACCTGCGCGCGCGCCTGGCAGTGATCAGCGAGCGTCCCGAGTGGTTCGCCCATCGGGTCGAGCATTGGCGTGAGCTGGCCGCGCCACTGCGCCAGGACCAGGAAGACGGCCCGGCCCCCTGCGCCGGTGATGAACTGATGCTCTACCAGACCCTGCTCGGCAGTTGGCCGCTGGACCTCGATGCCGACGACAGCTTCGGCCTGCGCAGCTACGCCGAACGCCTGCGCCAATGGCAGGTCAAGGCGCTGCGCGAAGCCAAGTTGCGCAGCAGCTGGAGCGCTGCCAACGAGGCCTACGAACAGGCCTGCGCGAACTTCCTCGACGGCCTGCTGCTGGATGAGCAATGCCAGCAACTGCGCCACTCCATCGCCGAGGCGGCCCTCGCCCTGGCCTGCCCCGGGGCGCTGAACAGCCTGGTGCAGACCCTGCTGCGCATGACCGTGCCGGGCATCCCCGACCTGTACCAGGGCGCCGAGTTCTGGGACTTCAGCCTGGTCGACCCGGACAACCGCCGCCCGGTGGATTTCGCTGCCCGCCGCCAGGCCCTGGCGGATCAGCCGGCCAACGCCGAACTGCTCGGCCACTGGCGCGACGGCCGGGTCAAGCAGGCCCTGGTCAGCCAGGTGCTGGAGCGCCGCCAGCGCTTCCCCGAGCTGTTCCTGCGCGGCGACTATTTACCCCTGCAAGTGCTCGGCAAGCACGCCGAGCGAGTCCTCGCCTTCGCCCGTGTCCACGACGACCAGCATGCCGTGGTCATCGTGCCGCGGCTGGCCGCGGGCGTGGTTGGCGGCCAGGCACAACCGCTGATCCCGGCACAGAACTGGGACGATACGCGGGTGCTGTTGCCGTTCGACCTGTCCACTGCCAACTGCTCGGGACTTTTCGAACAGCGCGCAGTCACACACAACAGAGAGCTGTGGCTGAACAGCGCGCTGCAAGACTTTCCCGTGAATCTCTTTATCGATCGCATCGAGTCATCAGGAGCCTAGCCATGAGTGTCGAGGAAAAACGCATACGCGAATTCGCATACCAGATCTGGGAGTCGGAAGGTAAACCCGAAGGCCAGGAGTCGCGTCACTGGGACATGGCGCGCAAGCTCGCCGAGGCAGAAGCCCTGGCGCCGCCCGCCAAGTCCAGCAAGTCGCCGGCGGCGGCGAAAAAACCCAAGGCCGTCGCCAAGCCCAAGGCCGAGCCGGCCGCAGCACCGGCCAGCAAGCCTGCGCCAGCCAAGCCGGCCGTGGCGAAAAAGCCCCGCGCGCCGAAGAAACCCGCCCCGCTGTAAACGCCGGGCACCACCAGCTACCACGCCACACGCGACAGCCTCCGGGCTGTCGTGCAGGCCTCCTGTTTCCCAAAATCCGCTTCAGGTGACCCATGAGCCGTCGTCAAGAGAAAGCCGAAACCGTACACAGCGAACCCTCGCGCATCCGTGAAGGCCTGCCCTTCCCCCTGGGTGCGACCTGGGATGGCCTGGGGGTCAACTTCGCCATCTTCTCGGCCAACGCCACCAAGGTAGAGCTGTGCCTGTTCGATGCCAGCGGCGAGACCGAGATCGAGCGCATCGAACTGCCCGAATACACCGACGAAATCTTCCACGGCTACCTGCCCGACGCCCATCCGGGGCTGATCTACGGCTACCGTGTGCACGGTCCGTACGAGCCGCAGAACGGCCATCGCTTCAACCCCAACAAACTGCTGATCGATCCCTACGCCAAGCAACTGGTGGGCGGACTGAAATGGTCCGAGGCGCTGTTCGGCTATACCATCGGGCATCCTGACGGCGACCTCAGCTTCGACGAGCGCGACAGCGCGCCCTTCGTGCCCAAGTGCAAGGTGATCGACCCGGCCTACACCTGGGGCCGCGACCGGCGCATCGCCACGCCCTGGGAAAAGACCGTGATCTACGAGGCCCACGCCCGCGGCATCAGCATGCGCCACCCTAGCGTGCCCGACGCCGCCCGCGGCACCTTCGCCGGGCTGATGAACGACGACCTGCTCGGGCATATCAAGGACCTCGGCGTCACCGCCATCGAGTTGCTGCCGATCCATGCCTTCGTCAACGACCAGCACCTGCTGCAAAAGGGCCTGAACAACTACTGGGGCTACAACAGCATCGCCTTCTTCGCGCCCCACCCGAAGTACCTGGCCAAGGGCAAGATCGCCGAGTTCAAGGAGATGGTCGCGCACCTGCACGACGCCGGCCTGGAGGTGATCCTCGACGTGGTCTACAACCACACCGCCGAGGGCAACGAACTGGGCCCGACCCTGTCCATGCGCGGCATCGACAACGCCTCCTACTACCGCCTGATGCCCGACGACAAGCGCTACTACATCAACGACTCCGGCACCGGCAACACCCTCGACCTCAGCCACCCCTGCGTCCTGCAACTGGTCACCGACTCGCTGCGCTACTGGGCCGGGGAGATGCATGTGGACGGCTTCCGCTTCGACCTGGCGACCATCCTCGGCCGCTACCACGAGGGCTTCGACGAGCGCCACAGCTTCCTCGTCGCCTGCCGCCAGGACCCGCTGCTGCGCCAGGTCAAGCTGATCGCCGAGCCCTGGGACTGCGGCCCCGGCGGCTACCAGGTGGGTAACTTCGCCCCCGGCTGGGCCGAATGGAACGACCGTTTCCGCGACACCGTGCGCGCCTTCTGGAAAGGCGACGAAGGCCAGCTGGCCGACTTCGCCGCGCGCATGACCGCCTCCGGCGAGCTGTTCAACCGCCGCGGCCGGCGGCCCTATGCCTCGGTCAACTTCATCACCGCCCACGACGGCTTCACCCTGCGCGACCTGGTCTCGTACAACGACAAGCACAACGAAGACAACGACGAAAACAACCAGGACGGCAGCAACAACAACCTGTCCTGGAACCACGGCGCCGAAGGGCCGACCGACGACCCCGAGATCAACGCCCTGCGCATGCGCCAGATGCGCAACTTCTTCGCCACCCTGCTACTCGCCCAGGGCACGCCAATGATCGTTGCCGGCGACGAATTCAGCCGCACCCAGCACGGCAACAACAACGCCTACTGCCAGGACAGCGAGATCGGCTGGATCAACTGGGACCTGGACGAAGACGGCAGCGAGCTGCTGGCCTTCGTCAAGCGCCTGACCCGCCTGCGCCGCAACTACCCGATCCTGCGCCGGGCGCGCTTCCTGGTGGGCGACTACAACGAAGCCATCGGGGTCAAGGACGTCACCTGGCTGGCGCCGGATGCCAGCGAAATGAGCGTGGAGCAATGGGAAGACAGCCACGGCCGCTGCCTCGGCATGCTCATGGACGGCCGCGCCCAGGAAACCGGGATCCGCAAACCGGGGGCGGATGCCACCCTGCTGCTGATCGTCAACGCCCACCACGACACCGTGCCCTTCACCCTCCCGGAAGTGCCCCAGGGCGAGTACTGGAGCGTGCTGATCGACACCGACCAGCCGAAGCGGCGCAAATCGCCGAAACTGGGGTTCGGCGAGCAGTACGAGGTGACCGGGCGGAGCTTGTTGTTGCTGGAGTTGCAGCGCGACGAGGAGGCTTGAGCCGCTGGGGCTGATGGCCTCTCGCCAGCAAGCTCAACTGTTCTCTGGCGACAGTGCAGCCTGAAAGGCTGGGTGGACTCCCACAGGATGTTGGGCCACCCAGAGTATCTGTGCTCGGCGCGGTCCCTGTGGGAGCTGGCTTGCCAGCGAAGGACTGCGCAGCAGTCCCACCCTGGACCGCACCCATTGGCAAGATAGGTGACCCAACCGCACCCCTAGCAATCATTCGAAATAGCCCCACCCGCTGAAAGACCCAACCCCTCTATCAGCAAAAATCACTCCTTTATTTTCAACCACTTGAGTCACCCCACAAAACACCAACAACCCCTTCACAAAATCTTGACGCCCTGCCCGCCGTCTCCTTGACTGAACCTTAGCAACACCCCTTTCAACACTCGAAACGAGCCTCTAGCTCGCGCCTTCCAGCGCGGGACGGGCGGCGTTTTGCTGGTTTGGGTCGCCCCTCCTCGAGCCGTGACATCAGGCCAGACCCCTGGCTGTCATTTATGAGGAGATTTGCCATGAAAACAGCGTCGACCCCATCGGGCCTTGAATCGTTTTTCTTCGCTGTGTCCACCTCGTTGCTGCTGGCGACCCCGCTGGAGTCCCAGGCCCTGGACCGGGAAGAGTTCGATCCAACGCAGGCCTTCGATATCCCCGTCCTGAGCCTGCAACCGGTGAGTTTCAGCGGCCTCGGTCGGGAGACGCTGAACGCATTCTCCGAACGCCGCGCCGAGCGCGATGCGCTGGTGACTCCGGAGATGCTGCATAGCCAGTGGGCGCAGTTCTTCCCCACCGCGACGCCCTCCAGTCAGCCGCCACTGGAGATGCCCGGCAACGGCCTGCGCATGAGCCCCGACCTGTTCGTGCGGGAAACCGCCGACGGCAGTACCCATCGCGCCGGGATCTTCGTTGGCCGCAGCGACCTGCAAAGCGGCTTCGACGGCATGCGCCCGCAGACCGGGGACAAGAACACCACGGTGCGTCTGCAAGGGGAAAGCGTGGGCATGTACTGGAGCCTGCGCCATGAACAGGGCTGGCATGTGGATGCGGTGGCCATGGGTACCCGTCTCGATGCCAGCGGGCGCAATGCCGACGGCGCGCGCATCGATGGCGACGGGCATGCGCTGACCTTCTCGGTGGAAGGCGGCTTCCCCATCGGCCTGGGCAAGAACTGGGTGATCGAGCCCCAGGCGCAATTGGTCAACCAGCAGTACTTCGCCGCCAACCAGGCCCAGGCCGATGCCCTGCAATCCCTCGACGGCCAGCCGAGCTGGAGCGGCCGGGTCGGGGCGAAGCTGTCCGGGCACTATGTGGTCAGCGGCATGCCCATCGAACCCTATGTACGGACCAACGTCTGGTACGACTTCTCCAATGCCGACACGGTGAGCCTGGACAAGGTCGACAAGATCAGCAGCGGGCGCAATTCCGCCACCGTCGAGCTGGGCCTGGGTCTGGTGGCGCGGGTCACGCCGAAAGTGGCGCTGTTCGTCAGCGCCGATTACAGCAGCGATGTGGATGACAATGACCTGAACGGGCTGATTGGCAACCTGGGGGTGCGTGTGCGCTGGTGATGATGTGTTGGGGCTGATGGCCTCATCGCTGGCAAGCCAGCTCCCACAGGATTAGCGTCGCCGCAGACACTGTGGGAGCTGGCTTGCCAGCGATGAGGCCATCAGCACCAACATCAAAGCTCCTGCCCACCCCGCACCGCCAGCACATTGCACGGCAAATGCTGCAGCACATGCTCGGTGGTACTGCCGAGCAACCCCGCCGCACCCTTGCGCTGGCTGCTACCCATGACGATCACGTCGGCGCGGTGATGCCCGGCGTATTCGGCGATGGCATGGGTCGCCGGGCCACTGACGAAATGCCGCTGCGCTTCCGGTACGCCATGGGCATCGGCCAGGTGTTCGAAGGCCAGTTGCGCCGAGCGCCGCACCTCGCTGTTGAACCCCGGCATAGTCACCGCCCCGGCGCCGAAATCGGCGACATGGGTCTGCGCCACGTCCCAGGCATGCAGCAGGTGCAGCTCGGCATCGCATTGCACGGCAAGCAGCTTGGCTTCGCGGATCACCCGCTGGTTGATGCGGGTGTGCTGGCTGTCCGGGTGCAGGGTATCCACCGCGGCAATCACCACCTTGGGCAACGGACAACGCATATCGCTGACCAGATGCAGCGGCACCGCACAGTCGCGCAGCAGTTGCCAGTCCGGCGGAGTAAGGAAGACCCGGCGCAAGGCCGACTCATGATGGACATCCTTGATCACCAGGTCCGGCTGCATCTCCTCGACATGGGCGAGCATGTCCTTGATCACCTGCCGGCTGGTCTGCACTTCGCAACTGACCTCGAGGCCGTCATGACGCAATTGCGCGGCCTCGTCGCGCAACCAGCGCCAGGCCTCCTGCTCCATCGACTGGCGCAGCGCCGTGCCCGAGGCCATGCGTCCGAGCAGGTCACCTTCTTCGAGAAACACCGCGATATGCAGGGCCGCGTCGGTGGCCTTGGCGATGGCCACCGCACGCTCCATGGCCGGGGTGTGGCGCAGGGTCGGTGCGGCGATCATGAACAAGCGTTGATACGGGCTCATAAGACACCTCCTGACGGGTTGTCCGTTTGCCGCGGAAAGAATCAACGCACCCTGGCCAGGACGACCGGGGCGACGATACCGGCATAACGCCGGTATCGTGGAGCAAGTATAAGCCGCTGCTCAGAGACAGGTGGCCAGAGCCGCCATACGGCGCTGGGCCAGGGCATCGTCCTTCTGCGCGTAGAACTTGACCACGCTGCCGCTGCCCGACGCCGAGACATCAGTGAAGTACTCGCCGCCACGGGTCGAAACCGTGATGCCCTGGGCCGTGCGCTCCAGGTAACCACTGGCATCGACGCCGAACACCGCCTCGTCCTGCCAGCTGAATTGCACGCACTCGGCGACCTTCAGTGCTTCTTTGGTCGAATTGATAATCCTGTCCGGTTGGCCAGATCTGGCCGTGTTCATGGCCGACGAGGCACAGCCCGCCAGCAGGGTGGCGGCGACGAACGCCAGGGCAATGCGCATGTTTCACCTCTTCGACGGCAAAAAAGGAGCGACTTTAGCACCGCCGCCCTCCCGCCCGAAAACCATAGTTTTTTTGTGCCAATAGATGACCTCGATCAACCCATCGGCACTGTCGATTAGTCACATAAAAAATATGGACATAGACTCCCCGCGAATGCGTTCGCAGGCCCTCGTCAGAATGGGCCAGGACGCCTTCCCTGCATGCTTTGGCCTGAACACCACTGACCGATTCCGCCGCCTTGACCGGTGCGCACACCCGTGCGCGACCGTCGCGTCGGCTCGGCCGTAACAAGGAGATGATCATGGGACTGGGTAGACGACAGTTCTTCAAACTGTGCACCGTGGGCGCCGCCACCGCGACCTGCGCCACCCTGGGCTTCGCCCCGGGCATGGCCCAGGCGACCCAGTCGCGCCAGTACAAACTGCTGCGGGCCAAGGAAACCCGCAACAACTGCACCTACTGCTCGGTGGGCTGTGGCCTGCTGATGTACAGCCTCGGCGACGGCGCAAAGAACGCCAAGGCGCGGATCTTCCATATCGAGGGCGACCCGGACCATCCGGTCAGCCGCGGCTCGCTGTGCCCGAAAGGCGCCGGCCTGGTCGACTACATCCATAGCGAGCAGCGCCTGCTGTTCCCCGAATACCGCGCGCCGGGCTCGGACAAGTGGCAGCGGGTCAGTTGGGAGTACGCCATCGAGCGCATCGCCCGACTGATGAAGGATGACCGCGACGCCAACTTCATCGAGAAGAACGCCAAGGGCACCACGGTCAACCGCTGGCTGAGCACCGGCATGCTGTGTTCCTCGGCGGCCAGCAGCGAGACCGGCTCGCTGGACCAGCGCTTCACCCGCGCCCTGGGCATCCTCGGCACCGACAGCCAGGCGCGGGTCTGCCACGCCCCCACCGTATCGGCCCTGGCGCCGACCTTCGGCCGTGGCGCGATGACCAACAACTGGGTCGACATCAAGAACGCCAACGTCGTCCTGATCATGGGCGGCAACCCGGCCGAGGCGCACCCGGTGGGCTTCAAGTGGGTGATCGAGGCGAAGATCCGCAACGGCGCCAAGGTCATCGTCGTCGACCCGCGCTTCAACCGCAGCGCCGCGGTAGCCGACATCTATTCGCCGATCCGCGCCGGCTCCGACGTGACCTTCCTGATGGGCATGGTCAACTGGCTGATCAGCAACGACAAGGTCCAGCACGAGTACGTGCGCGCCTACACCAACGCCAGCCTGATCGTGCGCGAGGACTACCACTTCGACGAGGGCCTGTTCAGCGGCTACGACGCCGGCAAGCGCAGCTACGACCGCGCCTCGTGGAACTACGAGCTGGACGAGAACGGCTTCGCCAAGCGCGACCTCAGCCTGAGCCACCCGCGCTGCGTGTGGAACCTGCTCAAGGCCCACGTTTCCCGCTACACCCCGGAGATGGTCAGCAAGGTCTGCGGCACGCCGCAGGACGACTTCCTGAAGATCTGCACGATCCTCGGCGAGACCAGCGCCCCGGACAAGACCGCGACCTTCCTCTACGCCCTCGGCTGGACCCACCACACCAACGGCGCGCAGATGATCCGCGGCTCCGGGATGATCCAGCTGCTGCTGGGCAATATCGGCATGGCCGGCGGCGGCGTGAACGCCCTGCGCGGCCACTCCAACATCCAGGGCTACACCGACCTCGGCCTGCTCTCGCTGCGCCTGCCGGGCTACATGAACCTGCCCAGCGACGCCCAGGCCGACCTCGCCACCTACCTCAAGCAGACCACCCCCGGCGCGGTGCTGCCGGAGCAGGTCAACTACTACAAGAACACGCCGAAATTCTTCGTCAGCATGATGAAGAGCTTCTGGGGCGACAAGGCCACCAAGGACAACGACTGGGGCTTCGACTGGCTGCCGAAGTGGGACGACAGTTATGACGTGATCAACTTCACCAACCGCATGTACGAAGGCAAGGTCAACGGCTACATCGCCCAGGGCTTCAACCCGGTGGCGGCGTTCCCGGACAAGAACAAGGCCCAGGCGGCGTTGGCCAAGCTCAAGTTCCTGGTGATCATCGACCCGCTGGCCACCGAGACCTCGAGTTTCTGGAAGAACCACGGCGAAGAGCACAACGTCGACACCGCGGCGATCCAGACCGAAGTGTTCCGCCTGCCCTCCTCCTGCTTCGCCGAGGAAGACGGCTCGATCGTCAACTCCTCGCGCTGGCTGCAATGGCACTGGGCCGGTGCAGCACCGCCCGGCGAAGCCTGGCACGACGGCAAGATCCTCGGCCACCTGTTCATGAAGATCCGTGAGCTCTATGAAAAGGAAGGCGGCGCCAACCCCGCGCCGATCCTCAACATGGCCTGGGACTACGCCGATCCGCTCGATCCCAAGCCCGAGGAAGTGGCCAAGGAGTCCAACGGGCGCGCCCTCGCCGACCTGCGCGACGAGCAGGGCAACCTGATCCTGCGCAAGGGCCAGTTGCTCGACAACTTCGGCCAGTTGCGCGACGACGGCAGCACCGTGTGCTTCAACTGGATCTTCGCCGGCTCGTGGACCGAGCAAGGCAACCAGATGGCCCGTCGCGACAACACCGACGTCGGCCTCGGCAACACACCCGGCTGGGCCTGGGCCTGGCCGCAGAACCGCCGCGTCCTGTACAACCGCGCCTCGGCCGACCCGGCGGGCAAGCCATGGGATCCGAAACGCCAGTTGATCGGCTGGGATGGCGCACGCTGGAGCGGCGTCGACGTGCCGGACTTCGTCCCGACCATCGCCCCCGGCACTGCCACCTGCCCGTTCATCATGCTGCCCGAAGGGGTCGGCCGGCTGTTCTCGGTGGGCGCACTGAACGACGGACCGTTCCCCGAGCACTACGAGCCGACCGAAAGCCCGCTGGCGAGCAACCCGCTGCACCCGGCCGTGACCCATAGCCCCACGGCGCGGATCTACGACCACGACCGCTCGCGGATGGGCAAGCGCGAGGACTTCCCCTACGTCGCCACCACCTACTCGATCACCGAGCTGTTCCGCCACTGGACCAAGCACTCGCGGCTCAACGCGATCATCCAGCCGGAGCAGTTCGTCGAGATCGGCGAAAAGCTCGCCGCCGACAAGGGCATCGCCCATGGCGACCGGGTCAAGGTCAGCACCCAGCGCGGCTATATCAAGGCCAAGGCGGTGGTGACCAAGCGCATCCAGCGCCTGACCATCGACGGCCAGGCCGTGGACACCATCGGCATTCCCTGCCACTGGGGCTACGAAGGCAGCACGCGCAAGGGCTTCCTGGCCAACACCCTGACCCCGGGGGTCGGCGACTCCAATACCCACACGCCGGAATACAAGGCGTTTCTCGTGAACGTGGAAAAGGTCTGAGGGAGCACTCATGTCATACCAATCCCAGGACATCATCAAACGCTCGGCCACCAGCAGCCTGACCCCGCCGCCCCAGGCACGCAATCATCAGGCCGAGGTGGCCAAGCTGATCGACGTGAGCATCTGCATCGGCTGCAAGGCCTGCCAGGTGGCGTGCAACGAATGGAACGACCTGCGCGACGAGGTCGGCCATAACGTCGGCGTCTACGACAACCCGGCCGACCTGAGCGCGGAAACCTGGACGCTGATGCGCTTCGACGAAGTGGAAAACGAAAGCGGCCGGCTGGAGTGGCTGATCCGCAAGGACGGCTGCATGCACTGCGCCGACCCCGGCTGCCTCAAGGCCTGCCCGCAGCCGGGGGCGATCATCCAGTACGCCAACGGCATCGTCGATTTCCAGTCCGAGCACTGCATCGGCTGCGGCTACTGCATCGCCGGCTGCCCGTTCGATGTGCCGCGGATCAGCCAGAAAGACAACAAGGCGTACAAATGTACTCTTTGCGTCGATCGCGTCTCGGTCGGCCAGGAACCGGCCTGCGTCAAGACTTGCCCCACCGGCGCGATCAACTTCGGCGCCAAGAGCGAAATGCAGCACCTCGCCGCCGGACGCGTCGAGGAACTCAAGGGCCGCGGCTTCGCCGGTGCCGGCCTGTACGACCCGCAAGGCGTCGGCGGCACCCATGTGATGTACGTGCTGCAGCACGCCGACAAGCCGCACCTGTACCACAAGCTGCCCACCGACCCGCGCATCAGCGACGCAGTGCAGGGCTGGAAAGGCTGGCTCAAGCCGGCGGCAGCGGTGGCCTTCTTCGCCACCCTGGCCGGCACCATGTTCCATTACGTCGGCGTCGGTCCGAATGAAGTGGACGAGGGCGAAAAACACGACGAGGAGACCCACGCATGAACAAGGACAAGATGATCCTGCGCACGCGCTTCATCGAGCGCGCCAGCCACTGGCTGATGGTGATCTGCTTCTTCACCGTGGCCTTGTCCGGGCTGTCGTGGTTCTTCCCCTCGCTCAACGGCCTCAACGCGGTGTTCGCCACGCCGCAGATGGCGCGGATCCTCCATCCGTTCTTCGGCGTGGTGGTGTTCCTCCTGCTGGTGTTCCTGTTCATCCGCTTCGTGCGTTACAACCTGCCGGAGCCGGAGGACCGCCTGTGGTTCAGGAACGTGCCCCAGGTGCTCGCCGGCAAGCATGAACCGCAACTTCAGATCGGCAAGTACAACGCCGGGCAGAAGGTGCTGTTCTGGGGAATCATGGGCCTGATCAGCCTGTTGCTGGTCAGCGGCGTGGTGATCTGGCGGCCGTACTTCGCCCCGCTGTTCTCCATCCCGACCATCCGCATCGGCCTGCTGGTGCATGCCCTGGCCGGGATCGGCCTGATCCTGCTGGTGATCGGTCATGCCTACCTGGCGTTCTGGGTCAAGGGCTCGATTCGCGGCATGGTCACTGGCTACGTCAGCCACCGCTGGGCCAGAACCCACCATGACCGCTGGTACCGGCAGATCACTGCCAAGCACGACGGGAAATCCAAATGAGCAGTATCCGCATGACACCACTGGCGTCCGGCCAGGCCGCCGTGGGCGATATCGCCCCGGTGCTGCTGCCATCGCGGGACGGCCAGCATGCCAGGCGCGCGGCGCGGCTGCGCCAGTTGGCAGTCGGGCACCCGATGGCCGATTACCTGGACTTCGTCGCCGGGCTGGTGGAAAGCCAGGAGTTGTTGCTCAAGCAGGTGCCACCACCCGCAGCCCTGCTAGCCACCCTGCCCGCGCTGCTGGACAACCAGGGCGCGCCGCTGGACTGCCAGCGACATGTGCGCCACGGGCACTGGCTGGTACTGCTGCGCGGGCTTGGGGAAACCATCGAGCACCCTGCGCTGGAAGAGTTGTTGCAGGAGCAGGACTGGCGCCTGGAGGCCTATGCCGACTCCCTGCTGCGCGGCGATTTCCATGAGGTGCACAGCGGCGAAGCGCTGTTCATCTGGGCGGCGCTGTCGCTGTACTTTAGCCAGTTGGCGGCGCACCTGCCGGCGGCGGGCAAGGCCCAGGGCGAGAACCGCCAATACTGCCCGGTATGCGCCAGCGCGCCGGTGGCCAGCAGCATTCTCACCGGTGCCCAGGCTGGTTTGCGTTATCTGCACTGCGGCCTGTGCGAAAGCCGCTGGCATATGGTCCGGCTCAAATGCAGCAACTGCGAAGCGACCGGTGCGCTGGACTACTGGTCGCTGGACGAGGCCAAGGCGGCGGTCAAGGCCGAGAGTTGTGGTGAGTGCCGGAGTTACCTGAAGGTGTTCTATCCCGAGCATGAGCGCGAGCTGGAGGTGCTGGCCGATGACCTGGCCTCGCTGGGGCTGGATGCCGAGGTGGAGCGCGAGGGGTTTGGGCGCAGTGGGGTGAGTCCTTTCCTGTTTCCGGGGTGATAGCTGATGGCCTCATCGCTGGCAACGCCAGCCCCCACAGGGATCGTGTACACCGCGGACCTTGTGGGAGCCGGCGTTGCCGGCGATAGGGCCATCAACCATTCCATAACCTGGCAGCCCCAATCAAAAATCCCAGCAGCCTGAGTCAAGAACCTACCGCTCGTTAGGCATTTAATGCAAAGTGTAACAAGCGCTACGGTCGCCCTTGCCCAACTCCAATTACTCAGGCCGCCCCATGATCAACGTCGAAAGCCCCACCTACTACTCCGCCACCAAGAAGTACAACCTCGCCTTCCCCACCCTGGAAGCCGATATCGAAGCCGACGTGGTGGTGATCGGCGGTGGTTTCTCCGGGATCAACACCGCCTTGGAACTGGCCGAGAAAGGCATCACCAATATCGTCGTGCTGGAGGCCCGTTACCTGGGCTTCGGCGGTACCGGGCGCAATGGCGGGCAGATCATGGCCGGCATCGGCCACGACCTGGAAAAGATCAAAAGCAGCGTCGGCGAGAAAGGCCTGCAGCAGATCTTCGAGATCAGCGAGCTGGGCGCCGGGATCATCAAGGACCGCATCGCCAAGTACGCCATCGACGCGGACTTCTGCCACGGCTACGGCTACATGGGCTTCAACGCCCGCCAGGAACAGACCCTGCGCACCTGGGAAAAGGAATTCAAGAAGGTCAACGGCAAGGACGAGATCCGCTTCCTGGCCGGTTCCGAAGTGAAACAGATCATCGGCTCCGACGCCTACAGCAGCGCCCTGCTGCATATGGGCGGCGGCCATGTGCATTCGCTCAACCTGCTGCTTGGCGAAGCCCAGGCGCTGGTCAGCCACGGCGTGCGGATCTTCGAACACAGCGCGGCGCTGGAAGTGCGCTACGGCGACACCATCACCGTGCGTACCGGCCGCGGTTCGGTGAAGGCGAGCAAGCTGCTGTGGGCCTGCGACAGCTTCCTCAACAAGCTGGAACCGGAACTGCACAGCCGCACCATCAACACCTATGCCTTCCAGTTGATGACCGAGCCGCTATCCGACGAACTGATCCAGCGCATCAGCCCGATCCGCGGGGCCTACAGCGATATCCGCCCGGTCATCGACTACTACCGGGTGACCAACGAAAACCGCCTGCTGTTCGGCGCAGCCACGCCCTTTGTCGAGCACATCCCCAATGACTTGAAGGCGTGGAACCGCGCCTTGATGCTGAAGGTCTTCCCTTACCTCAAGGACGTGAAGATCGACCTGGCCTGGGGCGGCCCGATGGCCACCAGCGCCAACCTGTTCCCGCAGATCGGCACCCTCAGCGGCCGGCGCAATGCCTTCTACGTCCAGGGCTACTCGGGCTTCGGCGTAACCCCGAGCCATATCATCTGCAAGATTCTCGCCGAGGGCATGGCTGAAGGTTCCAGCCGCTACGACCTGATCAGCTCGGTGAAACACGCACGGATCATCGGCAAGGACAATTTCCGTCCGGCGATCCTCACGGCGGCGAAGACCTTGCATCAGTTGTCGGGGTTCTTCAACGGCCGGCGCTGAAGGATGGCCTGATCGACGCGGCCCAGGCCATCAGCCCAGCATCAAACCGACAACTGGTTGGTGAACTGCCCCACCGCATTCACCACTTTCTGCGCACCGTCCTGGATCTCGACGATCACACTGCCCGCCTGCGCCGACAGCTCCAGCCCCTGCTCGGCGCGGGCCTTGCCCTGCTCGATGATGCGCACCGCTTCTTCGGCGAGCTTCTGGTTCTGCGTCACCACGTCGACGATTTCCTCGGTGGCCTTGGTGGTGCGCGAGGCCAGTTGCCGGACCTCGTCGGCGACCACGGCAAAACCACGGCCCTGCTCGCCCGCCCGCGCCGCTTCGATCGCTGCGTTGAGCGCCAGCAGGTTGGTCTGGTCGGCAATCCCGCCAATGCTCTTGACGATGCTGCCGACGATCTGCGACTGCTTGTCCAGCGCGGCGATCCCCTCCACGGCGGCGGCCATCTGCACCGCCAGGCCCTGGATCACGTCCACGGTTTCCTGGATCACCACGCTGCCGCGACGAGCGCTGTCGTCGGTGTGCTGCGAGGTGGTGAAGGCGATTTCCGCCGCCTTGGACACAGCGATCTCGCGGTTGACCTGGTCGGTGATCACCGTGGCGAACTTGACGATCTTGTACAGCCGGCCGTGGGCGTCGGAGATCGGGTTGTAGGTCGCCTCCAGCCAGACCACCTGGCCATGGCTGTCGATGCGCTTGAAGCGGTCGGCGATGAATTCACCCCGGCGCAGCTTGTCCCAGAAACGCTCGTACTGCGGCGAGTTGGCTTCGGCGGCATCGCAGAAGATCCGGTGATGCTTGCCCTTGAGGGCCGCCAGCGTGTAGCCCATGCCCTGCAGGAAGCGCTCGTTGGCACTGAGCACGTTGCCTTGCAGATCGAACTCGACCACCGCGGTAGAACGCTGCAGGGCCTCGATCAGGTTTTCGCGCTCGCGGGAACTTTCAATGGTGCGGGTCAGGTCGTTGGCGTACAGCGAGATGTAATTGACCTGGCCGTTCTTGTCCTTGATCGGCTGGACGATGGCGCGCAACCAGGCTTCGTTGCCGTTGCCGCGCTTGAGCTGCAAGGCCCCGGCCCAGTGCTCGCCGTTGAGGATCGCCTGCTTCATCAACTTGAAATGGTTGGTGCCCTGGGCGTATTCCGGAACCAGGCCGAACAGCACCTTGCCCTCCACCGCCGCCGCGGAATATTGCATTTCGCCAAGGAAATTGGAGTTTGCCGAAGTGATCTGGCCCTGGGAGGTCAGCTTGAGGAACAGCATCTCGCGGTCGAGGCTTTCCTTGACCTGTTCGAGGGATGACAGCCGGTCCTGAGCCTCTGCCAACTCTTGCTTGAGCCGCCGGTACGCTGGAAACATGAGGGATATCCTCTAAAAAGGGCGAAAGTGTTAAGCAGCTTGGCTCTGTATGAAATGTATTCGAGCGAAGGCCAGGCAAGGCAAAAACAGGCGAGGAAGCGGAGTTGACTGGTTGTCAATGAGCATTCCGAGCCTGTTTTTAACGCAGCATGGACGAGCTCGGATGCATTTCGTACAGAGCCTTGCACGCTCAATGCGTCAAAACTTCATCATCCAGGCTTCCAGATCCTGCGGCGTCAACGGCTTCGACAGCAGGTAGCCCTGGGCGACATGATATCCCTGGTCCTTGAGAATCCGGTACTGGCCGTGTTCCTCGACCCCTTCGGCCACGACTTTCAAGCGCAGACTATCGCCGATCCGCATTACCGCGTCACTCAGCGCACGGCTGGTCTCGTCGGCCTCCAGATCGAGCACGAAACTGCGATCGAGCTTCAATTCCTGTATCGGCAGCTTGCGCAGATAACTCAAGCTGGAATAACCGGTGCCGAAGTCGTCCATGGCCAGGCGAATACCCTGGGCGTTGAGATCGTGCAGGACCTTCATGGTTCCGGGATTGGTATCGAGCAGCAGGTTTTCGGTGAGTTCGATGGTCAGGTCCTCGGCGGCCAGGCCGTGCTGGTCGAGCACCTGAACGATCATTCCGGCCAGGTCGAGGTTGTGGAAATTGCTCGGCGACAGGTTCACCGACACCGAGGGAATGTTCAGGCCCTTGCGCCGCCAGGCCGCCAGTTGCCGGCAGGCCTCCCTGACCGCCCAATGACCCAGCTCGGTGATCAGCCCGCACTCCTCGGCCAGCGGGATGAAGCGCGCCGGCGAGACCACGCCGAAGGTCGGGTGGGTCCAGCGCGCCAGGGCCTCGACGCCGTAGACCTGGCCGTCCTCGATATTCACCTGTGGCTGGTAGTGCAGTTGCAGCGAGCCCTGCTCGATGGCCTCGCGCAGCGCACTCTCCAGGGCCTGGCGTTCCTGTGCCAGCTCATTGAGCTCATGACTGAAGAAGCTGAAGCGCCCGCGTCCGGAGTTCTTGGCCTGGTACATGGCCATGTCGGCACGGTGGATCAGCGTGCTCATGTCGTGGCCGTCGCGGGGATACAGGCTGACACCGATACTGGCCGACGGCGAGAAGCACGAGCCGGCGATCTGGCATGGCTGGGCAAGCGCCTGGCGGATCTCCTCGATGGCGTCATTGACCTTGTCGCTGGTGCAATTGGGCAGGACCACGACGAACTCGTCACCGGACAGGCGCCCGACGATGTCCGTGCTGTTGCGGTTGGCATTCAGGCGTTGCGCGGTCTGCTTGAGCAGTTCGTCTCCGGCCGGGTGACCGAGGGAATCGTTGATCTGCTTGAAGCGATCGAGGTCGATGAACAGCACCGCCAGCTCGCTGCGCGTACGCCGCGCCTCGATCAGCGCATGGTCGGCCTTGGCGTGCAGCAGGCTGCGGTTAGGCAGCCGGGTCAGACTGTCGTAGAACGCCAACTGACGGATGCTCTCGCGGTTGACCTCACGCTCCATGGCCAGGGCGCACAACGGAATCAGCACATCGACCATCTGCTGGTGCAGGGCCGAAGGTGTGCGCTGCTCGGCGTAGTAGAACGCCAGGACGCCGATGGCAAAGCCCTTGGAATCCTTGATCGGAATCGACCAGGAGCTATGGATGCCCAGCGCCTGGCACTCCTCGCGGATCAGCGTCCAGTGCGGATCGCTGGCGATATCGTGGACGAAGACCATCTCGCCACGGCAGGCCGCGACGCTGGAAGACCCGACACACTCGCGGATCGGCCGCCCTTCCAGCAGCTGCCCGTAGCGCTCGGCGAAGCTCGGCGCGGCCAGGGCATGCATGGCGCCATCCTCGTCGACCTGGATCACCGCCGCGCGGACTTCCGGCGACATGCGCTCGATCTCCCGGCACAACAGCTCCATCACCGACTCCAGCGGCATCTCGCGGACCATCGCATCGAGGATGCAGTGCTGCAGCACCTGGTGGATCTTCGACGCGGTGATATCGGTCAGCACCGTGACGGTCTGGGCCAGCTCGCCATTGGCGCCCATCACCGGGTTGATCGCCACGTTGCACCAGATCCGCTCGCCGCCCTTGACCTGCAGCAGCTCTTCGAGGCGGAACGAACGGCCGCGGCGCAGTCCCTGCTGCAACTCGGCCATGCGCGCGGCCGGCAATTGCGGCACCAACAGGCCCACCGGGAAATGGCTGGCGATCTCGTCCAGGCTGTAGCCGAACAGCTTCTCGAAGCCCTTGTTCAGGTACACCACCTTGCCGCGGCCATCGGTGATGAAGATCGCGTTGTCGGTCTGGTCGGCCACCAGCGACAGCAGCCTGGCGCGCTTGCGCTCCTTGCGCTGCTCGGTGACATCCTTGACGAAGGCGGTGTAGAGAATCTGCCCCTCGCTTTCCACCCGCGAAATCGACATCGAGCCCCAGCGCTGGCTGCCGTCCTTCTTGTGGATCGGCACATCGCGGGTGGTACCGACGATCTTGTTGATCCCGGTGCGCCGGTTCGAATCGACATAACCGTCGTGTTTACTGCGAATACTTTCCGGCACCAACATGCTGACATTATTGCCAAGCACTTCTTCCCGTGAAAAACCCCACAACTTTTCCGCGGCGGCGTTGAATAACACCACGCGGTTATCGGTATCGATCACCACGACACTGTCGATGGCTTGTTCCAGGGTATGTACGAAAATCTCGGAGAGATTCTGGGTAATGGGCATCAACTCGATCCGAACGCAACTTGTTGATAATGGCAAAAGCACGGCGGAGCCATGCAGTGGTTGGCTGCACAGCTGATCTAGAGGCTCTGGCCTGGGTGCGCACGAGTGGCGCGGTGCATAGCTTACGCTGCGATATGGCTCATAGCCATTATTTGACGCGCAATATCCGGATTATTTTCCGGCGCCGGGAAACTGGCGGGAGCGCAAACGATTCATGTGGTTTATCGAGTTGGTATGTTGATCTAGGTCAATAGGTGAAAGTATTTATCTGATAGTGCACCTTTTCTAACTTTATTTGCCGAGAAATTTATTAATTCATGAGAGCGAATTAGTTCGTCGTGAAACCGTATCAAGGCTGACAAGTGCTTGCCGAAAGTTTTGCGGCGTTCTTTAGATCGAGCGCCGCCCGCGCGGCGCATCGCCGGCAACGCCGGCTCCCACATTTGTTGCAACGTACCTATGCCTGTCAGGCCATGGTTGTTCACCTTGTTTGTACGACGCGCTATCGAGTCGAGCCCAACAGCCTCCCCGCGATAAATCGCCAAGCACAAAGGGCTGGCAACCCAAATCCCACAGGCCATGGCACGTTGCAACAAATGTGGGAGCTGGCGTTGCCAGCGATGCGCCGTGTGGACGGCGCTCGATCTCAAGAACGCCAGAAAAACACCGAAATGCGCTTCGCGATGCGCCGTGCGGGCGGCGCTCGATCTTGAGGGCGCTGAAGACCTGTCGTCATGCACCTGCCAACCTTGATGCGCTCTACAGACGACCACCAGCGCCATTACCTCACCTATCCCCCAACATCGCCTGAATCTGCTGCGTCGCCTGCCGGGTACTCTCGGCCAGCTTCTTCACTTCCTCCGCCACCACCGAAAACCCGCGCCCGACCTCCCCGGCCCGGGCCGCTTCGATGGCGGCGTTCAGGGCCAGCAGGTTGGTCTGCTCGGCAATGCTCTTGATCACCCCCACTACCGTGGCGATCTGCGCGTAGGTGGTCTGGTTCTGCGAGAGCATCTGCTGGTGGCTGGCCTGGGCGCTGCGTTCGTCGCTGATGTCGCGGACCGCGCCGATCACTCGCACCAGCACGCCACGCTCGTCACGCACGGCACAACCGCGTTCGCGGCACCAGATGTAGCCGCGGGTCTTGTGGCGCATGCGGTACTCGAACACGTACTCGCCACTGCCGCCGGACTTGACGATTTCACGGTCGAAGATCGCCATGATCTGCGGCAGGTCATCCGGGTGGGTGATGCTGACCTGGGCGTCCCAGCCATCCGGCAGCTCGGCCGGGCTGAAACCCATGACCGTGCGGAACTGGTTGGAAATGCGCATATGGCTGTCCGGGTGCTGCAGGTCGCCCTGGACCACCTTGATGTCCCAGGTGCCCTCGGTGATGGTGGACTCCAGTTGCGCCCAGATCGCGGCCTGCTGACGGTGGGCTTCGAGTTGCTGTTGCAGGTCGCCGACCAGCGCCTGCAAGTCGTTGCTGCGCTGCTCAAGGCGGACAATCTCGGACTCGGCACTGCGCCCGTGATCCCGGGCCTGCTCGACCTGCATGGTCAGTTCACTGCCGAGCGCGCGGGCTTCGTCGAGCTGGCGGGCGTCCTGCTGGCGCGCCATGGCCAGCTCGCGCAGGGTCGCCAGCACGGCCGGATGACGCTGCAACTGCGGCGTCTCCACGTCGCCCCACAGTTGTCCCTGGCTGACCCGCGCCAGCACTGGCTCGAGCTCCCGCACCCAATGATCGTTCCTGAAAAACATCAGTGCACACCGTTCGGCAGTGAAAAACCCCGAGTTGACCGGATTACGCCGCCAGCGTCTTGCATCCGGGTGCCGGGAACTTGATCGTCGCTGCCAAACACCTTGCGCTTGCTGGCAGGCAAACGCATGCGCCCGACACGCACAGGCAAGACGCCTCCGGCACAAGCGCGTAAAGTCTGGCGCGGGCCCCGCTGGCGGCGGGGCCGTTCTTCCTCCGGCCATGGCGTTCCCGAATCGTGAAAGCAGCACAACCCTCCCGCCCGAACCGCTGGCCCAGCGTCCTGCGGGCCCTGCATCACCGCAATTTCCGCCTGTATTTCATCGGCCATGCGGTGTCTACCCTCGGCACCTGGGTGCAGACCGTGGCCCTGTCCTGGCTGGTCTACCGCCTGACCGGCTCGGCGGCACTACTGGGCATCACCACTTGCGCCACCCTGCTCCCGCAACTGCTGGTCGGGCCGATCGCCGGGGCCTGGATCGATCGCCACGACAAACGCCGCCTGCTGATTCGAGTCGAAGCCCTGCTCGGCGTGCAGGCCCTGTTGCTGGCGGTGCTGACCGGACTGGAACTGATCACCCCGAGCCTGATCGTGCTGCTTGCCGCGACCCTCGGCATCCTCAATGCGGTGGACACGCCCCTGCGCCAATCGCTGCTCAGCCGCCTGGTCGACGACCGCGACGACCTGCCCAACGCCCTGGCCCTCAACGCCATGCTCTTCACCTGCTCGCGCTTCGTCGGCCCGCCCCTGGCCGGCCTGCTCCTGGCGGTGACCGGCGAGGCGCTGTGCTTTGCCCTCAATGCGCTGTCCTATGGCGGCTTGATCCTCGGCCTGCTGCTGGTCCGCATTACCCCGGGCGAGAGGGCGAGCGGCAGCATGGGCAACATGTTCCGCGAAGGCCTCGACTATGTCTGGCGCTCGGCCTCGCTGCGCGGACTGATCTTCGGCGTGCTGGTGGTCAACCTGACCGCCTCGACCTATGCCGTGCTGCTGCCGGTGTTCGTCCACGACATCTTTGCCGGCGATGCCCGCACCCTGGGCTGGCTGTGGGGCGCCGCCGGGCTTGGCTCGCTGTTGTCCACCATGCTGCTGGCCGGCAGCCAGGGCGTCGAGCGCCTGCGCAAGCTGATCCTGTTCTCCGCCATCGCCAGCGCCGTCGGTCTGCTGCTGTTCGCCGGCAGCCGCAGCCTGCCGCTATCGTTGCTGGCGATGCTGATCCTCGGCTTCGGCGTGACGATCAACAACGTCGGCACCAATATCCTGTTGCAGGGCCAGGCCCCGGATGCCCTGCGCGGCCGCGTGATCTCGATCTACACCTCGACCCGTTTCGGTTTCGACGCCATCGGCGGCCTGCTCGCCGGCGTGCTCGCAGCCCATCTCGGCGGGCCCTGGGCCCTGTATATCGCCGCTGCCGTGCTTGCCCTGTACTGCTTCTGGCAACTGCTCTTGCGTGCCCGTGGCAACCCTGAATCCGCCCTGGAGGAATCCGCGCCATGACCGCCCTGCTGCGCCAGCAACCGACCATCACCCTGCGCCTCGCCATGCAGGCCCTCGGCGCTGCCGTCGACTTCGCCGAACAGGCAGGCCTGCGGGTCAGCCTGGCGATCCTCGATGCCAGCGGCCAGCCGATCCACAGTGCCCATATGGACGGCGCGCCACGCCCGTGCCAGGCCATCGCCCTGAACAAGGCACGCACTGCCGCCGGCTTTGGTGTGTCCACCACGGTCTGGGAAGAGCGCCTGCAAAAGACCTCGGCGGCAGTGCGCGAAGGCCTGCCGCTGCAAGCGGACCTGGCCCTGTTCGGCGGCGGCGAACCCTTCCTGCATGAAGGCCAGGTGATCGGCGCGATCGGTGTGTCCGGTGCCTCGGAGGCCATGGACGGCAACTGCGCCCGCGCCGCCGTGGACAAGGTCCGCGAACTGCTGGCCCAGCCATGAACGGCGCCGTCGAAGAACTCGGCCGCTACTGCCTGCACGCCTTCAGCCAGCAGGTGCCCGCCAGCCTGGCGGCCTTCTACCGGGTCGACGAGCAATTGCAGGCCTGCGACTTCCAGTTGCTCGGCATGCAGGCGCCCATGCACCACCGTTACCTGGAGCACTATCGCCATCTCGACCCGCTCAGGCCTGACAACTGCCGGGCCATCGGCCTGCCGGTGGTCTCGCTGCGCCAGGCCATGACCCATCAGGATGCCGCCCAGGGCCGGGAATACATGGGCTTTCTCGACCAGCACCGGGTGGTGGACGTAGTGGAGATCGTGGCCTGGGTCGACGGCCGTCCGGCGGCCGGGCTGTCGCTGCTGCGTGACGGCGCCCAGGGGCCCTTCGCAGCGGGTGAACTGGAGCGCCTGCTGCCGCTGCACGGCCTGATGCAGATGGCCGCCCGTCAATTGCCGGCACCGGCGCCCGACCGCCTGGCCGGGCTGACCCCGCGCGAACGGGAGATCGCCCTGCTGCTGCGCGACGGAGCCTGCAACAAGACCCTGGCACGGCAACTGGCGCTGGGCTTGCCGACGGTGAAGACCCACCTGATCAACCTGTTTCGCAAGGTGGGGGTGAGGAACCGGACGGAGCTGGTGGGGGTGTTGTTCCTCTAACGAGCTGGTCGTTTCTTGTTGTTGCCGATGGCCTCATCGCTGGCAAGCCAGCTCCCACAGGGACCGCGTCGAACACAAATCCTGTGGCTGGCCCCAATCCGCAGTGGGAGCTGGCTTGCCAGCGATGAGGCCATCGGCAACCATACATGCCTCCCTTCCAGCAACGGACTGCCCCATGCCCAGCATCACCTACCAAGGCGGCTGCCTCTGCGGCTTCATCCGCTTCAGCGCCCAAGGCCCGGCCGAGAATCCCCACACCTGTTCCTGCCGCAACTGCCAGCAACACAGCGGCGCCCTCTCCGCGCTGTGGGTCGAATTCCCCCGCGAACGCCTGGCCTGGACCGGAGAAGGCGGCCAACCGGCCCTGTACCGTTCCTCCGACTACTCCAGCCGGGCCTTCTGCCCACGCTGCGGCAGCTCACTCGGCGCCGTCGATGACGAGCCGCTGGTGGCCTTGCTCGCCGGTACCTTTGACGACCCGATGAGCGAAGCCTTCAAGCCCGAATACCACTCGTTCGAGGAGGGCCGCCCGCGTTGGTGGCGAACCTGACGAGCACTCATGAATTCTGCTCATAAGTCCTTGCCGGTTTGCCTGCCTAGTCACTGACACAGCGCCCCCCTAAGGTTCCTCAGCCAACCTTTCGGGAGACTCGACATGAAATCACTGGTGCTCAAGGCAGCCCTGCTGGCAGCAATGACAAGCGGCGCCGGCGAAAGCCTGGCGGCCGACTACCGGAAAAACCCGTTCAGCCTGGTCTACGCCGGCGCCCTCGACGAAAACACGCCAGGCCGGGTCAACCTGCACCCCGTCAGCTACAGCCTCAACGGCCTGAAGATCGCTGCCAACGTCTACACCCCGGCCCACTACGACCTGCAAAAACGCTACCCGACGGTGGTCATCGCCCATCCCAACGGCGGCGTGAAGGAACAGGTGGCCGGTCTTTACGCCCAGCGCCTGGCCGAACGCGGCTTCATCACCATCACCGCCGACGCCGCCTACCAGGGCGCCAGCGAGGGCCAACCGCGCAATGTCGATAAACCGGCCAATCGTATCGAAGACATCCATGGCATGGCCGACTTCATCAGCGGCTATGCCGGCGTCGATACACAGCGCCTCGGCCTGCTCGGCATCTGCGGTGGCGGTGGTTATTCACTGGCCGCCGCGAGCACCGACAAACGCTTCAAATCAGTGGCCACCCTGAGCCTGTTCAACTCCGGCCGGGTGCGCCGCAATGGCTACAACGACACGCAACTGGACAGCATCGGCCAGCGCCTGCGCCAGGCTTCCCAGGCCCGCGCCGAGGAAGCGGCAGGTGGCGAGGTGAGCTATGCCGGAGATGCCAACCTCAGCGACGAGCAGATCGCCGCCCTGCCCTTCGCCCTGTACCGCCAGGGCTACGAGTACTACTGGAAAACCCACGCCCATCCCAACTCGACCTTCCGCTACACCACCAGCAGCCTGCTCGACCTGATGCGCTTCGACGCCACCGACCAGTTGGCCCTGCTCGACCAGCCGCTGCTGATGATCGCCGGCAGCGCCGCCGACAGCCTGTACATGAGCCAGGACGCCTTGGCCAAGGCCAGCGGCACGCAAGACAAGGAGCTGTTCCTGATCGAGGGGGCGAGTCATATCGAGACTTACTGGGTGCCGGAGTATGTGGATAGCGCCATGCAGCGACTGGAGGAGTTCTATCGCCGGACGCTGTAGCTGTGGCTGATGGCCTCATCGCCGGCAACGCCGGCTCCCACAGGGTTTCGGGCCAGCCGCAAGATCCGGGCCTGACACAACAACCTGTGGGAGCTGGCATTGCCAGCGATGAGGCCGATACTGACCACAACACTGTCTGATCCGAGCACAGGCCGCCCATGTCCCGAGCCAACTACAACGACCTCCAGGCCTTCGTGGTGATCGCCCGCGAAGGCAGCTTCACCCGCGCCGCCGCCCAACTGGGCGTTTCCCAGTCGGCGCTGAGCCATACCATCCGCACCCTGGAGGCCCGGGTCGGGGTGCGCCTGCTGACCCGCACCACGCGCAGCGTCTCGCCCACCGAGGCCGGCGAGCGCCTGTACCAGGCCATGGCGCCGCGCTTCGAAGAGATCGAACTGGAACTGGCAGCGGTCAGCGCCTTTCGCGACACCCCGGCAGGTACCGTGCGCATCTCGGCCTCGGAACACGCAGCCAACAACATCCTTTGGCCGAAGCTGCTGCCAGTGCTGGAGCAATACCCGGATATCAAGGTCGAAATCACCGTCGACTACGCCCTGTCGGACATCGTCGCGCAGCGCTTCGATGCCGGGGTGCGCCTTGGCGAGCAGGTGGCCCGGGACATGATCGCCGTGCCCATCGGCCCACCGCTGCGCATGGCGGTGGTGGGCTCGCCGGCGTACTTGCGCCGCCGCGAGGCGCCGCAGAGGCCCGGCGACCTGGCCGCGCACAACTGCATCAACCTGCGCCTGCCGACCCACGGCAGCCTGCTGCAATGGGACTTCGCCAAGGACGGCCACGAACTCAAGGCACGGGTCGACGGCCAATGGACTTTCAACAGCAGCCTGCCGATCCTGCGCGCCGCCCTGGCCGGTGGCGGGCTGGCCTTCCTGCCCGAGGACATGGTCGCCGAAGCCCTGACCGCAGGCCGCCTGCTGCGGGTGCTGGACGACTGGTGCCAGCCCTTCCCCGGCTACCACCTGTACTACCCCAACCGCCGCGAACACTCCTCGGCCTTCGCCCTGGTGATCGAGGCCCTGCGCTTCAGCGGCTCTCCATCATCCGCACCAGCGGCGCATATTCCGCGCGACTGACCGGAGCCAGGGCGCTGGCATCCTGGGAAGCGAGGAACGCCGCCAGCCCGTCCTGGTTTTCCAGCATGGCCGCGCGGATCCGCGCCTTGTACTCGGGGCAGAGGTTGCCGCGGAACACGTACGGGTCGTAGTAGATCCGCTCCGAGCGCCACAGCACATTGAAGGTGTCCCGGCTGATCCTGCCGCTGTTGAGGTAGGCATCGGCGCGCACGCTAGCGACGAACGCCGCGTCCACCCGCCCTTCGAGCAAGGCGTCCAGCGATTTGTCATGGGAGCCGGAGTAGGCCACCGAGCCGAAGAAACGCGAGAGCGGCATGCCCACCTGGGCGGCGAACTCGACATTGGGTATCACGCTGCCCGAGGTACTGGCCGGATCGCTCAGGGCGCCGCGTTTGCCGCGCAGGGCCTCAAGGTCGTCGGCCACTTCGCGGCGGGCCAGGAGCAAGGCCTGGTAGTGATGCCCGGCCGGGGTGAAGTAACCGTTGCGGATCGCCAGGCTGGCGAACGGCTCGATACGCGGGTCACGCTGCTGCGCCAGCACATAGGACGCCGGCCCCAGCCAGGCAATGTCGACACCGCCGGAGACCACCGCATCCACCACGCTTTCATAGGACGACGCCGGGACGATGGACACCGGGATGCCCAGCGCCGCGCTCAGCCGCTCCAGCAGTGGCTGATAGTCCTTCATCAGCACTTCCATGCTTTTTTTAGGGATCACTGCGATGCGCAGGCTTGGCTGCTTGCAGTCAGCGTGGGCTGGAAGAGCCAGAAGCATGGCGAAGATCAGGCACAGCAGTCGGATCAGTGTTCGCATGCGGCTTCCGTCGCGTCGATGAAGGGCGGGTACTCATGAAGCTGGGCCTGGGTCAGCGGCCGGCTGAAGTGGTAGCCCTGGGCATAGTCGCAGCCGGCCAGGCGCAGGTAGACCACCTGCTCGCGGGTCTCCACGCCCTCGGCCACCACCTCCAGGCCCAGGCGCTTGGCGAGGATGATGGTGGACAGCACGATGGGGCTGTCATCGTGGCTGTTGGAAAGCTGGGCGATCAGCGCCCGGTCGATCTTCAGACGGTTGATCGGCAGCGCCTGCAGGTGGGAGAAGCCGGAATAGCCCTGGCCGAAATCGTCCAGGCTGATGCTCAGGCCGGCATCGCGCAGCGCCTGCAGGTGCTTGATGCCCTGGCCTTCGTTGTCGAGCACCGTGGTCTCGGTGATCTCAAGTTCCAGGCGCCGGGGATCGACGCCATGCTGGCCCAGTTCCTCCAGCAAGCGGCTGCTGAAATCAGGCTGGCGCAGTTGCAACGGCGACACGTTCACCGCCAGCCCCGAAGGAATCCCCCGCGCCTGCCAACGCACCAGTTCCTCGCAGGCCAGGCGCAGCACCTCCCAGCCGAGGGCGACGATAAAGCCACTGCGCTCGGCCAGGGAGATGAATCGATCCGGATAGAGCAGGCCGAACTGCGGATGCTGCCAACGCACCAGGGCCTCGTAGCCTTCCACCTGCATCGAGTCGAAGCGCACCTGTGGCTGGAAATGCAGGACGAACTGGCGTTCCTTCAGCGCCGAACCAAAGGCCTGCTCCAGGGCGAACTCGCCGACATCGACCACGTTCAGCGACGGGTCGAAGAAACGGTACTGGCCGCGCCCGGCCTGCTTGGCCGAGTACATCGCGGCGTCCGCATGGCGGATCAGTTCGTCCACCGACTGGCCGTCCCGCGGGCAGATGCTCACGCCGATGCTCGGGCTGCTGTTGAGCTCGTGCGTGTCCAGCGAGTAGGTGGCCGACAGCTTGTTCAGCAGCATGCGCACCCACAGGTCGATCTGCTCCTCGCTGCGCGCCCCGGCCAGCAGCACGACGAACTCGTCGCCGCCAAAGCGGGCGGCCTCGTCCCCCGGCTCCAGGGCACGGCTGATGCGCCCGGCGACCGCCTGCAAGAGCAGGTCGCCGACCTTGTGGCCAAGGGAGTCGTTGATCGATTTGAAGCGGTCCATGTCGATGAACAGGATCGCCATCAAGCGTCGCTTGCTGCGCTGCTCGGCGAGCACCCGCGCCGCCGTTTCCATGAACTGGCGGCGGTTGTGCAGGCCACTGAGGTGGTCGGTGGCGGCCGCATGGCTGCTGCGCCGGTGTTCTTCTTCCAGGCGCTGGATCAATTGCTGGTTGATGGTCTGCGCCTGCTCCAGGGCGGCAAAGGCTTCCTCGCGCTTGCCGAGCACCCGCCAGCTCCACAGGGCGCCGCCAAGGATCAGCAGGGTCATGGCCAGGTTCAGCCAGAGCTGGCGCTGATACAGCGACTGCGACGGCGCGAGGATCTCGTCCTCGCGCTGGCTCACGGCAATGCTGAAACCGCGTGGCAACACCTTGCGGAACAGGCTCTGGTAATGCCCGTCGGCGCTGTACTGGCTGGTGCGCCCGGCAGCTTCCACGCTGTCCGGCAGGTCCGGCTTGAGCGCCTCCCCCGCCACCAGCACGCCGCTGTTGCCGATGCGCAGGCGCTCATGGCCGGCACCGTCGAGCAGGCGCATCAGGCCGCTGCTGCCCAGGTCGATATGCTGGAATAGCACCGCCAGGTAGCCGATATCCAGTTGCACCAGCAGCACGCTTTGCGCATCACCCCGGGACGGATCGGTCAGCGGCAGGAGAAAGGGCAGGCGCCAGTTGATTTCCGCCGCCTCCCGGGCCGGGGCGTCCAGCGGCGCGAGGAAAGGTTTGAAACCGTAGCGGCCGATATGCTCGCGCAGGGCGCGCAGCCAGGGCTCGGGCAGTTGCCGCGGCTCATCGTCGTGACTGGCGGAGACCAGGCGGCCATCGGCGCGGTACAGGCTCATGCGCTTGAGCACCGGGTCTTCGGCGAGCATGCGCACCAGGCTCAGGCGGCCCTGGCCACCGTCGCGCATATCGACCTGGGCAGCGCGACCGATGCTCTGCGCGCGGTCCACCAGCTGGCTGAGGTTTTCCGCAGCCATGGTGGCCAGGTTGAGGTGTTCGGCGGCCTTGGCGCTCAGCGCTTCCTGTCCGGACGTAGCCTGCTGCTGGAAGAACAGCCCCCAGAGAAACAGGAGGATGGCCACGGACGAGGACAGGAGCAGAAACTGCAGAACATTGAGAGAGGAAAAAGATCGGCGGATCACTGCGATTCATTCCTGCCGCTGAATGATGGCACTTTACTACCGCTTTATGACAGACAGATGACTGGTATACCGCCCTCCTCAACCATCCGGTTGATACCGCCAGCCCGCCGCGCCCGGCACCATCACGGCTCCAACCAACAGCAACGAGCCACTCCCGATGACTACCCATACCGACTGGATTTCCGTAGGCGCCCTGGCCGACGGTTTCGCCCCTGAAGCCTTCATCCTGCCGCAACTGGCCGAACTGGCCGGTCAGCGCCTGACTCTCAACTTCGCCAACGGCTGGTCCATCGAGCACCGCTTCGACGCCGAGCAACTGCACTGGCACGCCGCCGACGGCCACTCCAGCGGCAGCGCGCCGTATCGCGCCACCTCGGTACGCCCGGGCATCGTCCTGGTCGATTTCCTCAAGACCGAGCACGGCAAAACCTGGTCGATCTCCCTGGTCCTCGACACCCTGAGCCAGTCCTTCACCGCGGTGATCGGCAGCATGCCCGAGGCCGAGGAAACCCGCGAAGGCATGTTCCACCGCGCCCTCTCCGGCAAGCCGCTGACCTGCGTCGATGCCGAGTTCCTCCACGGCACCCTCGACCGTCCGTGGCAGGATGGCGCCTGCCCGCATGCCCCGACCGCCGAGCTGGTGGGCATCCGCAACCGCTACCGCTACAGCCCGACCGAGGAATACGAGCACATCTACCTCAATGAGAACTTCTACACCTGGCAGTGCCTGAAGGGTGTCGAGCAAGGCCTGTGCGACACCGACCGCTGCCACTACTACAAGATCGCCGACGAGCTGTACCTGTTCGTCTGGCGCGAGAAGATCATTCCGACCCTGGGCCTGGTGATGATCGACCTGCGCGAGCACCGCAGCGACGGCAAGATCTTCGGCCACGCCGAAGGCGGCTTCGAGGCCTTCAGCAACTTCCCGGTATCGTCGTACTGCAATCTGATCAACACCACGGTCCACGAAAAATGAGCCGCACCGTGCTGATCACCGGTGCCGGCAGCGGCATCGGCGAGGCTTGCGCGCGGCGGCTGGCTGCAGCCGGCGACCAGTTGGTGCTGGTCGGCCGACGCCGCGAAGCGCTGGAGCGGGTAGCGGCCGATACCGATGCCCTGGTGCTGTCCGGCGATGCCGCCGACAGCGCCACCTGGCAGGGCTTCATCGAGCAGATCCGCGCCCGCTTCGGCGGCCTCGATGCACTGATCTGCTGCGCCGGCGGCCACGGCCTCGGCACGGCCCTGGACATGGACGACGCTGCCTGGGAAGCGGCCATGCGCGGCAACCTGCACAGCGCCTTCCACAGCGCCCGGGCCTGTTTGCCGCTGCTCATCGAGCGGCGCGGCAGCATCGTCCTGCTCGGTTCCATCGCCTCCCTGGCGGCGGGTCCGGAGGTGTGTGGCTACACCACCGCCAAGCACGCGCTGGTGGGGCTCAACCGCTCGCTGGCACGGGACTTCGGGCCGCAGGGAGTGCGGGTCAACTGCGTCTGCCCGGGCTGGGTGCGCACGCCGATGGCCGACGAGGAAATGCAGCCGCTGATGCAGCGCTACGGCGAAGACCTCGATGCTGCCTACGCCAGGGTCACCGCCGATGTGCCGCTGCGCCGCGCCGCCACGGCGGACGAAATCGCCGCGCTGTGCCAGTTCCTGGTCAGTGCCGAGGCGTCGATCATCACCGGCGCGGTGATTGCCGCCGATGGCGGATCGACCATCGTCGATGTGCCGACCCTGGCCTACACCCGAATGGAGCATCTGTCATGAGTGCGCGCTTCGATTTCAGTGGTCGCCAGGTGCTGGTCACCGGCGGCGCCCAGGGCATTGGCCGGGCCATCGTCGAGGGCTTCGCCCGTGGCGCTGCCGAGGTGCTGATCGCCGACCTCGACCTGCCGGCGGCGCAAGCCGTCGCCGAACGCCTGCGTGGCGAGGGCCACAAGGTCAGCGCAGTCGCCATTGACCTGGCCGACCGCGCGGCGATCTTCACCCTGCTCGGCAGCCTGCAACGCCTCGATGTGCTGGTGCACAACGCGGCGTACTTCCCGCTGACGCCCTTCGAGCAGATCGGCGAGCCGCTACTGCGCAGGACCCTGGACGTGAACCTGTCGGCGCTGTTCTGGCTGACCCAGGCGGCCCTGCCGCTGTTCCGCCGCCAAGGCGGCGGCAACGTGCTGGTGACCTCCTCGGTCACCGGGCCGCGGGTCGCCTATCCGGGACTCAGTCACTACGCCGCGTCCAAGGCCGGGGTCAACGGTTTCATCCGCAGTGCGGCGCTGGAACTGGCGGCGCTGGGGGTACGGGTGAACGGTGTCGAACCGGGGATGATCCGCACCCCGGCCATGGGCAATCTCGGCGACGACGGCCTCAATGCACGGATTGCCCGGGGCGTGCCGCTGGGTCGTCTCGGCGAACCCGAGGACATCGCCGCGGCGATGCTCTTCCTCGCCTCGGACAACGCCGCCTATGTCACCGGCCAGACCCTAATCGTCGACGGCGGTGCAACGCTGCCGGAAACCCTGGCGACGGCCGACTGAGCACTGGCCATCGTGGTCAAGGGCGCTGGCAGCCACGAACAAGACTTGCTCAGGCGGCCAGCGCCCTAATAGCCCCCGATCTGCCACACAAAAAAACTGGGGAAGCACTTATGGACAAGCAACACCGCCTGTTACCACTGGCCCGTGCCGTCGGCCTGAGCCTGATCACCCTGGCAGCGGCGCAACCGGCGCTGGCCTACGAGCTGTACGCGGACGACGACACCCACCTCAACGCCGACATGCTCGCGGTGTGGGGCATGTTCAACAGCCGCAAGAACTACGATGGCACGCCAGGCGGTTCGACCTGGCGCGAAGGCTTCATCAAATACGGCGTCAGCGGCGACCAGGGCCTGGGCGGCAATGGCACGCTGTACGGCACCTTCAACCTGGTCAGCTCGGCAACCTGGGGCGACGGCGATGCCGCCGGCAATACCGACGGTTCCGAGCGCACCACCAAGATCGAGGACGCTTTCCTTGGCTGGCGCTCCGGCGACCTGTTCCCGGCATTGGGCAAGGACGGCGTGGACTTCTCCGCCGGACGCCAGGTGGTCAAGGTCGGTAGCGGCTTCCTGATCAACGACGACGGCCCCAACCTCGGCAAGGGCCCGGCCGACGGTGCGCTGAACCGCGGCGGCGCCTATTACCTGGCGGCGCGCCACGCCTTCGACCGTACCGCCGTGCTGAAACTGGGTGGCCAGGACGGCCTGCACGGCAGCGTGCTGTGGCTGAAATCGGATAACCGCGCCCAGGCCGAAACCGAACTGGCCGCCGGTACCCTGGACTACAGCAACGACCTCGGCACCCTCGGCCTGACCTGGGTACACGGCCTCGACGTGGTCGACCAGTGGGCCAGCGACTTCCAGAAGGAACGCGAGAACATGGACGTCTACAGCGTCCGTGGCGAAGGCAGCGCCGGTATCGAGAACGCCAGCTTCGCCTTCGAATACGCCTGGCAGGACAAGGACGCCGGCCCGGAAAAAGCCTGGTACGCCGAAGCCGGCTACACCTTCGCCGATGTTGCCTGGTCACCCAAAGTCACCTACCGCTACACCCGCTATTCGCAAGGCTGGGACTCGCTGTTCACCGGCCTGAGCACGGGCTACGGCACCTGGTTCCAGGGCGAGGTGGCGGCCAACTACTCCGGGCCGTTCAACAGCAATACCGGGATCCACCATGTCGGCCTCAAGGCCACGCCACTGGAAAACCTCACGGTGGGCGCGCTGTACTTCGACTTCCACACCCTGCGCACCCGCGACACCCTCAACCTGGATGCCCGCGAGCTGGACTTCTATGCCGAATGGGCGGTCAACGAGCACCTGATCATCAGCCCGGTGATTGGTCTGTACCAGCCGAAGAAGGATGAGACCAACGGGGGGAATCAGGTGGGTGGTAATGGCACCAACGTGTATAGCCAGCTGACCGTGGCCGTACCGTTCTGAATCTTTATTGCCCCTGATGGCCTCATCGCCGGCAACGCCGGCTCCCACAAGGTTCTCCGTGCACCGCTGGACCTGTGGGAGCTGGCGTTGCCAGCGATGAGGCCCTCAAGGACGCCTCAGCCATCGGCCTTCTTGTCGGCCTTCTCCTGCTTCACCACCTGCTCCCCGCGATCGCCCCACAGCCTGTCCTGCTCGGCCTGGAACTTCGCCTGGAAGTCCTGGATCCGCTCCAGCCCGTCCGCCGCCTGGGCAGTACCGACCAGCGCCGACAGCACACCGGCCACCGCAATCATCTTGAACATACGCATCACTCACCTCGACCATTTCCGGGCGCACCAGGAAAGTGTGCCCTTGTTGCGAGCCAGTCTATGGACGAGCAGCTAACGCCAAGGTGAGGCGCACATGACAATTTCGAAAGCTTCAATAACGTCGCGTGCTCATCAGCTCATCCAGCACCCGGTTCGGCACACGGAACGGAATCGCTGCATGGTCCTCCCCCGCCTCGATCTGCAGATCGCTGCGCAGGCCGTACTGCGACAGGTTCTCCAGGCGCAGTTGCAGCGAGCGCACGTCCTGGATCTCCTGGGGCATCTCGCGGTCGCCGGCACTGAGGCTGAGGCTGCGGTGGATCAGGTCGAGCTTGCCGGCATGGGCCTTGGCGGTGAAGGCGCGTTCGTGGGCCAGGAGGAAGCGGTCCTGCCACCACAGGCTGGGGCTGATCGCCACGTAGTGCTGGAACAGCTGTGGCCGGGTGAACAGGGTGTAGATGGCGAACATGCCGCCGAACGAGTGCCCGACCAGGCTGCGCTGGTCCTGGTCGACCTTGAAGCGCTCATTGACCTTGGGCATCAGGCGCTTTTCGATGAAGTCGAGGAACACGTCCTGCCCGCCCTGGGGCGGCTCGTTGCGATCGGCCGGGGCCGGCGGCGACAGGTCATAGGCGCGACGAACAAAATCCAGCGGCGTGTCGCTGGGGTAGCCGATGCCCACCAGCACCGCCCCGCGCAGCCGCTCCTGGGCGCGCTTGGCGGCATGGAAGGCCGGGAAGTAGGCATTGCCGTCGAGCAGGTAGATCACCGGGTAGCCGCCGGTCCAGGGCACATCGCCTTCCGGCAGGCTGACCATGATGCGGTACTCGCGCCCCTCGGCGCTTTTCATGGTCCATTGCTCGGTGCCGTCCAGGGTCACCGGCCCGGCCATGGCCAGCCCGCTGAACAGCAGAACGGCCAGGCTCATCATCCATTTACGCAGCATGTGCAGTCCTCCCCTTACCAGCGATAGCTGAGGCTGGTGACCACGCTGCGCGCTTCGCCGCGATAGCAGTAACCGTCCTGGCAGTTGATGAAGCGCTCGTCGAACAGGTTGCGCGCGTTGAGGCCCAGGCGCACGCCGTCGAGGCCGCCGCCGAAGTCGTAGTGCACGCCAGCATCGACCAGGGTGTAGCCCTCGTTCTTCACCTGGTTGGCCGCATCGCCGTAGGTGCTGCCGGTATAGCGCGCGCCGCCGGAAATACCGAAGCCGAACGGCAGTTTGTAGTCCAGCCACAGCGAGGCCAGGTGGCGCGGCACGTTCTTCGGCACCTTGCCCTGGTCGCCGTTGTTGCCCTTGGTCACCTCGGCATCGTTGAAGGCGTAGCTGGCGGTGAGGCGCAGCTTGTCGTTGACGTCGGACACCGCTTCCAGCTCCAGGCCACGGGAAACCTGCTCGCCGGTCTGCACGTTGTTCAGCGGGTTGACCAGGTCGCGGGTCTGCACGTTGCTCTGGGTCAGGTGATAGAGCGAGGCGGTCAGCAGCGTGCTGCTGCCCGGCGCCTGGTATTTCACGCCAACCTCGTACTGCTTGCCCTCGGTCGGCTTGTACGGCTGGCCGCTGGCATTCACGCCGCTGACCGGCAGGAACGAGGTGGCATAGCTGGCATAGGGCGCCAGGCCATTGTCGAACAGGTAGAGCACGCCAACCTGGCCAGTGGTGGCGCTGTCGCTGGTGGTGCTGTTGATGTCGGTGAGGTTGTCGTCACGCCGCACATGCACCCAATCGCGGCGAAGGCCGGCGGACAGGCGCCATTGGTCGAGCTCGATCTGGTCCTGGATATAGGCGCCCATGCGGTGTTCCAGGCCATCCTGGTCGGCCAGCGGAGTGCCCGGCTTGGCCACCGGCTGATGGTAGTCCGGGTTCCAGCGGTCGATGCTTGGCCCCGGGCCTATGGCGTAGAGCAGCGAGGTCTGCAGCCAGGCGTAATCGACGCCGCTGATCACGGTGTGATGCAGGTCGCCGGTAGCAAAACGGCTGACCAGGCGGGTGTCGCTGGTCAGCGACTCCATGTCCTCGTACAGGCCCACGGCAGAGCGTTCGAGGATATGCCCGTCGGTGATCGAGGTCGGTTGCAGGTACTGGTTGGTAGTGTCGACCTGGCCATAGCGCAGGTTCTGCTGGACGCTGAAGGTGTCGTTGAAGGCGTGCTCGAACTCGTAGCCAAAGGTCCATTGGCGCTGGTGCAGCTTGTCGAAGTACTCGTCGCCCTGCCAGAAGTTCGTCAGGTGGTCGCCTTCCTGGAGCATCATCGGCGAGGCGGCGGTCTGCCGTTCCTGGTACTGGGCCAGCAGGGTCAGGCTGGTATCCGGGTCGATCTGCCAGCTCAGGGACGGCGCCAGCAGGCGCGAGTCGTTGTCCATCTGGTCGACCGAGTAGCCGGAGTCGCGGTACAGGCCGACGGTGCGGAACAGCACGTCGCCCGCCTCGTCCAGCTTGCCGCCGATATCGAACTGGCCCTGCTGGTGGTCATAGCTGCCGGCCTGCACCTGCACTTCATTCTTCGCCAGCAGGCTCGGGCGCTTGCTGACCCGGTTGACCATGCCGCCGGGGCTGATCTGGCCGTACAGCACCGAGGCCGGACCCTTGAGCACCTCGATGCGCTCCAGCGCGTAGGCCTCGGTGGAATACAGCGACAGCCAGCCACTGCCCGGCTGGCGCAGGCCGTCGAGGAAGTCGGCGGCGATGGTGGTTTCGAAGCCGCGCACCTGGATGTTGTCGAAGCGCGGGTCCAGGCCCGAGCTGCCGACCCGCACCCCGGCGCTGTAGGCCACGGCATCCTCGACCTTGTTGACCTTGCGGTCGTTGATCTGCTCGGCGGTGACCACGCTGACGCTCTGCGCGGTTTCCAGCAGCGGCTTGTCGCTCTTGGTGGCACTGCTGGCATTGCTGGCGAAATAGCCGGTGACCGGGGCGAAGGCGCTCTGTACTGCGGTGCTGTCGATGCTGGTCGGGGCCAGTTGCAGGCTGGCGCCGGTATCGCGCAGCACCACGTAGCCGGACTCGGTCTTGTGCGCCACCAGGCCGCTGCCCTTGAGCAGCCTGGCCAGGCCGTCTTCCAGCGAGCCACCAGCGCCGGTGCCGGAAGTGTTCAGGCCACGCACGTCATCGGGGGCGAACGACAGGGTGATCCCGGAGCGCTCGGCAAAACTGCTCAGGGCCTGGGCCAGTGGTCCGGCCGCGACCGCCGGGGCGGCAACTGCTTCGGCATGTACCGGCAGGCTGGCAACAGTACCGCCAAGGACCAGGGCCAAACATACGGCGCGGGACAGGGAGCGAGGCTGGAAGGGAATCGGCTGGGGTCTGGCAAAGCGCATGAACGAGTCCAAATTGGGCGAGAGATATTCCCTAACCGGACGAGTCCTTGAAGTCCGACAAATTATTTTGCAGCGGGCTAAGCCGGCACGATCCGCACCCACCAGCGGGTGCGCTCGACCACCTTGACCGGCAGCAGATGGCTGATGTTGTCCAGCAGCGAGGCCGGTTCGTCGAGGCGGAACACGCCGGACAGGCGCAGGTCGGCGATACGCTCGTCGCAGCCCAGCCAGCCATGGCGATAGCGCCCGGCCTCGGCGACGAACTCGCCCAGGCGGATATCGTTGACCACCAGCAGGCCGCGACTCCAGGCGAACGGATCAAGCGGGCTCTTGCCCAGCGGAGTCATCGCCGCCGCCGAAACGCCCAGCCCTTCACCGGCATGCAGGCGGCGCTGACCCACTGGCGAGGTGACCAGCACTTCGCCGCGATCGACACGGATCTCGCTGAAGCCATCGCGCTCGCGCAGCGACACCCGGGCATCGCGCCCGCTGCATTCGGCGAAACGACAACGGGCATGCCAGCGCGGGCCGTCCACCAGCACTTCGCCGGAGCGCAGCAGCAGTTCGCCGCCCTGCACGTCCACCGAGCTGTCGCCGTTGATCAGCACCCGGGTGCCGTTGCCGAGGTCGATCTGCCGGCGCTCGCCGAGGGCGGTGATGTAGTCGGCGTGCCAGGACGGTGGCGCGCTGACCGCCGCCAGGGCGGTGCCGCCGGCGACCAGGCCGAGCATCTTGAGCATGCGCCGCCGGCTCAGGTCGGCGGAGGCGCGCTTGAGCAGCGGGATGGTCTGCTCGGCTCGCGGCAACTGGCTGGCCTGGAACATCCCGGCCATCTGCTGCAGGCGTTGCCAGGCCAGTTGATGACGCGGGTCGCGGCGCAGCCAGTCGTGAAATGGCGCCTGCAACTCGGGATGGCCGCGCAGGCGCATCTGCCAGTCGATGGCGTCGCGGACGATGCTTTCCGGCACCCGCTCGCTGGCCTGGCTCATGCCGGGGTCTCGAAGCACAGGCGGTAGCAATGCAGCAGCGCGGTGGCCACGTGGCGCTCGACGGTACGGCTCGACACGCCCAGTTGCGCCGCGACCTGGACATGGGTCAGACCGCCCAGTTGATAGAGCAGGAAGGCCTCGCGCACAGCTGGCTTGAGGCCGTCGAGCATCTGCGCGATGCGCTCCAGGCATTGCAGGGCTTCATGGCGCACTTCCGGCGACGGGTGGCTGGCTTCCGGCAGTTGCGCCAGGGCTTCGAGGTAGGCCCGCTCCAGCGCGTCGCGGCGCCAGTGGTCGATCACCAGGCCGCGGGCGATGCGCGCCAGCAAGGCCCGTGGCGCGCGGTCGGTGACCGGCTGGTTGCGCACCAGCAGGCGCACGAAGGTGTCCTGGGCCAGGTCGGCGGCCTGCTGCGAACAGCCCACCGAACGCCGCAGCCAGCCGTTCAGCCAGCCGTGATGGGTGCCGTAGAGCACGTCGAAAGGAACGATGGAATCCGCTTCATGTAGCGACATGGCACCCCCGGAACCAGAACGGCTGAAATACGGGGCGCACATTAATAGCGAATCATTCTTATTTCAATATGTGTTGGTCATACGGGCCTCATCGCCGGCAACGCCGGCTCCCACAGGGTTCGGCTGTGGACTCGATTGAGCTGGCATTGCCAGCGAAGAGGCCGGCAAGCCTGGCACCGGATCATGGCCCATCCCGATACCCAAGATTCCACGAAGCCCGCAACGCCGCCTTCTTCAAGGCATGCACCTGTGCCGGATCCACCTGCCGGGTGATGTTCTGCACCGTAGCCACCAGCGCCACCGCGCCAATGAACTCGGCATTCAAACCGAGGATCGGCGCAGCGATCGCCGAGATCCCCAGGGTCTCCTCCTCGATCGCCGCCGCCCAGCCTTGAGCCCGTACCTCGGCCACCTGGCGTTTCAGTTCCTGGCGGTCGGTCACCGTGTTGACCGTCACCGCCGCCAGGTCCACCGCGCCAAGCTGATCCACTCCCAACTGCCGGGCGAAAGCCAGCGCCACCTTGCCCTGGGCATTGCAGTGCAATTGCAGCTCGGTGCCGGTGCGCACGCCGATTTCCAGGGCCGACTTGCCCAGCAGGGTTTCCACCACCACCAGCCGCCGCCCTTGCAATACCGAAAGCACCACCGACAACCCCAGTTCGTCACGCAGGTCGCGCAGGGCATCGGCCGAGGCGCTGAGCAGGTCGATGCCCCCCGCCGCCGCATGCCCCAGCACATAGGCCTGGACACCCAGGCGATAGCGCGAGGTCTGCGGGTTCTGACTGAGGTAGCCGCGCTCCACCAGGGTCTTCAGGTGACGGAACACCGAACCCTTGGTCGTCCCCAGTTGCAGCGCCAGCTCGCTGACGCCGATGTCCTCGCTGGCACTCGCCACCCGCTCCAGTACATCCAGCGCCAGCTGGACCGAGCGCACGCCGCCCGTTGCCGTTTCACCTGCCATCGAGCAGCTCCTGCTTCTGAAAAAGGCACCGCGTTCGCACAGACGAAACGCGGAAGTGGCCGGACTATCGCGCAGATTTATCGACACTGACAAGCCCCGTCGATCCCATCCTTCCCCGGCTCCGGTATTCAAAACCCACGCAACCCCATGATTTAACTGGAGTTGTATGAGAACCATCGAAGCCAACCTTCCACATAGTTCTTTCAGCGAAAAACCATTCTTTTAAAAGAAACAAAAAGGATTTGACGAAATTCCCGGCCAGTCGTAAAAATGAAACCATGTACCGCATACGCATACAAAATCGCAATGAGGATAAAGTCATGACAGCTCGTGGTTCGGCGCTGGCCCAGCGGGATATCGCTTACCATCTCCACCCCCAGACCAACCTGCGCCTGCACGAAGAGGTCGGTCCGCTGCTGATGGAGCGCGGCGAAGGCATCCATGTGTTCGACGAACAGGGCCGCCGCTATATCGAAGGGATGTCCGGCCTGTGGTGCGCGACCCTCGGCTTCAGCCAGCCGCGCCTGGCCGAGGCGGCCTATGCGCAACTGCTCAAGCTGCCCTACCAGCAGACCTTCGCCCACCGCAGCCACGGCCCGGCGGCGGAACTGGCGGCATTGCTGGTCAGCCGCGCCCCGGCCGGCCTGACCAAGGCGGTGTTCCAGAGCTCCGGCTCGGAAGCGGTGGACACCGCGATCAAGTTCGTCCGCTATTACCACAACGCCATTGGCAAACCGGCCAAGACCCGCCTGATCGCCCGCCAGCGCAGCTACCACGGCACCACCCTGGCCGCCGCCAGCCTCACCGGCCTGCCGAACATGCACAAAGGCTGGGGCGAGCCGCTGGCCGATGTGATCCATGTGCGCTGCCCGCACCTGTACCGCCAGGGCCTGCCGGGGGAAAGCGAAGAAGCCTTCGCCAGCCGCCTGGCCGAGGAACTGGAACAGACCATTCTCGAAGCCGGCCCCGACACCATCGGCGCCTTCTTCGCCGAGCCGGTGATGGGCACCGGCGGGGTGATCCTGCCGCCCGCCGGCTACTTCGCCAAAGTCCAGGCAGTGCTGCGCAAGTACGACATCCTGATGGTCGCCGACGAGGTGATCTGCGGTTTCGGCCGCACCGGCCACTACTGGGGCTGCGACGCCATGGGCATCGAGCCGGACATGCTGACCTGCGCCAAGGGCCTGTCGGCGGCGTTCCAGCCGATCTCCGCGCTGCTGGTCAGCGAGCGCATCTACCAGGTCATCGCCGACCAGAGCCAGGCCCTCGGCGGGCTCGGCCATGGCTATACCTACGGCGGCCATCCAGTGGCGGCGGCAGTGGCCCTGGAAACCCTGAAGATCTACGACGAGCTGGATATCGTCGCCCATGTGCGCGACGTCGCCCCGGCGTTCCAGGCCGGCATCCGCGCCCTGGCCGACCATCCGCTGGTAGGCGAGGCCCGCGGCATCGGCCTGATGGCGGCGCTGGAATTCGTCGCCGACAAGGACAGCCGCGCGCCCTTCCCCGCCGAACTGAAGATCGCCCAGCAGGTCAGCAACGCCCTGCAGCGCAACGGCATTCTCCTGCGCGCCCTCGGCGACACCCTGGTCATGGCGCCGCCGCTGATCGTCGATGGCGAACAGATCCAGACTATCCTCAACGCACTGGCCCAGGCCCTGGACGAAGTGCTGGCAGGTGTCCGGCCATGATCGCCCAGGACCTCCGCCCCTTGCCCAAGGCCGCCATGAACAGCGACTCCGACACCCCCGACCCGCTGGCCGACGCCCCGACGCTGGTGCGTTTCGAGGAGGTCTGCAAGACCTACGACGAACGCTCCTGGGTGGTCGACAACCTGCACCTGGATATCCGCCAGGGCGAGTTCCTCTCCCTGCTCGGCCCCAGCGGCTCGGGCAAGACCACCACGCTGATGATGCTGGCCGGTTTCGACGCGCCGGATCGCGGGCGCATCCTTATGGACGGCGCCGATATCAGCCGCCTGCCAGCGTACAAGCGCGACATGGGCGTGGTGTTCCAGAGCTATGCGCTGTTCCCGCACATGAGCGTGGCGCAGAACGTCGCCTTCCCGCTCAACCTGCGCAAGGTGTCGGCCGCCGAGACCCGCGAGCGGGTGCGCGAGGCCCTGGCCCTGGCGCGCCTGGAAGGCTTCGAGGAGCGCCAGCCGGGGCAACTGTCCGGCGGCCAGCAACAGCGCGTGGCCCTGGCCCGGGCGCTGGTCTACCGGCCGCGCCTATTGCTGATGGACGAGCCCCTCGGCGCGCTGGACAAGGCCCTGCGCGAGCATATGCAACTGGAGCTCAAGGCGATCCACAAGCAACTGGGCATCACCTTCGTCTACGTCACCCATGACCAGGACGAAGCCATGACCATGTCCGACCGGGTGGCGGTGTTCAACGATGGGCGCATCGCTCAGATCGCCCCACCGCAGACCCTGTACAACCGCCCGGCGACGCGCTTCGTCGCCAACTTCCTCGGCGAGACCAACCTGCTCGAAGGTCGGGTGGTGGCCAACGCCGGCGGTTTCGCCACCTTGCGCCTGGACGAAGACGGCGCCCTGCACCGCGCCCGCTGCGCCGATGCCAGCCTGACGGCCGGCGACAGCGCGGCCCTGGCGATTCGCCCGGAAAACCTGCGCCTGGCGACGCCCGACGAACCCGCCGTAGCGGCGCAGGTGATCGACAGCATCTTCCATGGCGCCCACTGCCGCCTGCGCCTGCGCATGGCCGGTGGCAGCCAGCTATCGATGACCTACAACCCCGGCAGCCTTGGCCGCCCGGCACCGCTGCCCGGCGAGACCGTGGCCCTCGGCGTGCCGCCCGACCTGGCGATGATCCTGCGCTAACGCAGGACAACAACAAAAAGCTCGATCGATGAATTGCTCTACCACTGCCGTCCAAAACCAATTTCAAAGGCTGGGAGTTCCATCATGTTCGCATTTCGCTCCGTGCACCGTTTCACCCTGACCCTGTGCGGCCTCGCCCTGCTCGCCGGCACCGCGCAAGCCCGTGACCTGACCGTGGCCTCCTGGGGCGGCGCCTACCAGGATGTACAACGCAAGATCTTCTTCGAACCCTACAGCCAGGCCAGCGGCAACAAGGTGGTCGAGGACAGTTGGGAAGGCGGCATCGGCCTGCTGCGTACCCGCGCCGAAGGCCAGGACGGCGGCTGGGACCTGGTCCAGGTGGAAGCCGAGGACCTCCAGCTGGGCTGCGGCGAGGGCCTGTTCATGGCCCTGGACTTCAACCGCATCGGCGGCAAGGACAGCTATATCCCCAGCGCCGCCAGCGAATGCGGGGTGGGCAACGCGGTGTACAACTTCGTCATCGGCTATGACACCAGCAAGCTGTCCCGCGCCCCCACCGGCTGGGCCGACTTCTTCGACACCAAGACCTTCCCCGGCAAGCGCGCCCTGCGCCAGGGGCCCAAGGGCAACCTGGAAATCGCCCTGATGGCCGACGGCGTGCCCCCCGCCGAGGTGTACAAGACCCTCAACCTGCCCGGCGGCGTCGACCGCGCGTTCAAGAAGCTCGACAGCATCAAGGACCAACTGCTGTTCTGGAAAGCCGGTGGCCAGCCCATGCAGTTGCTCGCCTCGGGCGAAGTGGCCATGACCACCTCGTACAACGGCCGGGTGACCAACGCCATCCGCCAGGACCACAAGCCCTTCGGCCTGGTCTGGAACCAGTCGCTGCAGACCATGGACAGTTGGGTGATCCTGGCCAACTCGCCGAATGAAGACAAAGCCTACGGCCTGCTCAAGGTCATGGGCGAAGGTGAGCACCAGAAGCTCTGGCCGGCCCTGCAACCGACCGGCATCACCTCGATCAAGGGTATCGCCGACACCGATCCGACGGCCCTGGCCGACTCGCCGAGCGCGCCGCAGAACAGCGCCAACGTGCTGGTGCTGGACGACAAGTTCTGGGTCGACCGCATCGACGAACTGAACGCCAAGTGGACCGCCTGGTCGGCCAAGTGAGCCCTGCCGAGGAATCGAGATGAGCGCTGTAGCCCTTACCCCCTCGTTGCCAGTGGTCGCGCGCAAGGACCGCGCCGCCCTCTGGCGCGCCTACGCCCTGCTGGCGCCGCTGGTGCTGTTCCTGCTGCTGACCTTCGTCGGCCCGATCGGCACCCTGCTGTGGCGCGCGGTGGCCGACGGCGAACTGCCCCAGGCCCTGCCGGCCACCGCCCAGGCGTTGTCGACCTGGGACGGCGTGACCGAGCCGGACGAAAAACTGTTCAAGCCACTGGTGCAGGACTTGCGCGAGGTCAGCCCGCGTGACCTGGCCGCGCTGGCCCGGCGCCTGGCCTATGAGAACCCGGCCCTGCGCGCCCTGCTGTCCAGCGCCAAGCGCGAAGCCGCCAGCCTCGACGGCAGCGCCGCCAGCCTGGCGGCGCTGGACCCGCGCTGGCTGGACAACGCCACCTGGCAGACCTTCAAGCGCGCGGCCGGGCCGGTGGGCAGCTATCACCTGCTGTCGGCGGTGGACCTGAAGCACGACTACAAGGAAGGCATCGTCACCAAGGACGAAGCCGGGCTGTACCGCTCGATCCTCGCCCGCACCTTCGGCATCGCCGCGATCACCACCCTGGTCTGCGTGCTGCTGGCCTTCCCGCTGTGCGTGTTCCTCGACCGGCGCACGCCGCGCACCCGCAACCTGCTGCTGTTGATGATCCTGCTGCCGTTCTGGACCTCGATCCTGGTGCGCACCACGGCCTGGATGGTGCTGCTGCAGGACGGCGGCATGGTCAATGCGTTGCTGCAGGCCCTGGGCTGGATCGACAGCCCGGTGCACCTGCTCTACAACCGCTTCGGGGTGATCCTGGCGCTGGTCCACGTGATGCTGCCGTTCATGGTCTTCCCGCTGCTGGCGGCCATGGCCGGCTGCAACCGCCTGCTGGTGCAGGCCGCCTATTCCATGGGCGCGCGGCCGTTGCGGGTGTTCTTCCAGGTCTATCTGCCGCAGGTGTTGCCGGGCCTGGCGGCCGGGGCGCTGATGGTGTTCATCGTCACCCTGGGCTTCTACATCACCCCGGCGCTGCTGGGCGGGCCGGCCGACCAGATGATCAGCTTCTACATCGCCCAGTTCACCACCGGCACCCTCAACTGGGGCCTGGCCTCGGCCCTCGGCCTGGTGCTGCTGGTGGCCACCACCCTGCTCTACCTGATCCAGGCCCACCTGGCCCGCCGTGGCGCGGAAGGAGTCAAACGATGATCCGCAACCCCAACAGCGGCCGCCTCGCCTGGCTCGGCAACCTTGGCCTGTCGCTCAGCGGCTGGCTGGTCCTGGCCTTCCTGCTGCTGCCGATCCTGGTGGTGCTGCCGCTGTCGTTCAGCGACAGCCGCTACATGTCGCTGCCCCTGGGCAGCTTCACCCTGCGCTGGTACGAGGAGTTCTTCGCCTCGCCGCAATGGCTCGGGGCGCTGTTCAACAGCTTCGCCATCGCCGTGGCCAGTACCGTGCTCGCGGTGGTGCTGGGCGGGCTGGCGGCGCTGGGGCTGCGCCATCCGGCGATGCCCGGCAAGCGCCTGATCGAAGTGCTGCTGATCGCGCCGATGATCGTCCCGGCGGTGATCGTCGGGGTCGGCATGTACTTCGTCTTCGCCAATGCCGGACTGACCCGCAGCTACACCGGGCTGATCCTGGCCCATACGACCCTGGCGGTGCCCTTCGTCATCGTCAACGTCGGTTCGGCCCTGGGCGGATTGAACCAGCGCCTGCTATGGGCGGCGGCAAGCATGGGCGCGACGCCGTGGATGACCTTGCGCAAGGTGACCCTGCCGCTGATCTCGCCGGGGCTGATTTCCGGTGGGTTGTTCGCCTTCGCCACCTCGCTGGACGAGGTGGTGGTGACCCTGTTCCTCGCCGGGCCCGACCAGCGCACCCTGCCGCGGGAGATGTTCACCACGGCACGGGAGGCGCTGAGTCCGGTGCTGTTGTCGGCGGCGACCATCATGGTGGTGTTTGCCACCTTGCTGTTGCTGCTGTCGCGGTCCCTCAGCCGGCGCAGCTGACCGGACACCTATCCCCCAAACCCCGAAAAACCCTGTGGGAGCTGGCTTGCCAGCGATGAGCATGGGTATCTACACATCTCAATTAGGCGCAACACGAACTCTGTGGGAGCGGCTGTTAGCCGGAACGCCGGACCGCGCGATCGGCGGCGAAGCCGT
>NZ_JBMDIJ010000023.1:0-78188 GCF_057808595.1 Pseudomonas sp. FG98
GTACTCGGCGGCCTGTGGCTTCATGGCTGATCTGAAGTTGTGTAGATACCTATGCTCATCGCTGGCAAGCCAGCTCCCACAATTTCTGCGGCGACTCTCATCCTGTGGGAGCTGGCTTGTCGGACCGCCGCACCGCAGCGATGAGGCCCTTCCAGACAGCGAGAGTTTCACGCCCTTTTGACAGCACACTGACAATCCCCCTCCTAGACTTTCCCCATCATGCGGAGAGTGTTGCGATGCGGCGGTATTGGATTTTTGCAGTGTTGCTGCTGGCCGGTTGCCAGTCGACCCACCAGCAGTTGCTCGAACAGGGTTATCCACCGGCCTACGCCGATGGCTTCCGCGACGGTTGCGGTAGTGGCCGCCAGGCGGCCGGGGTGATGGCGGGAGAATTCCGCAAGGACGTACCGCGCTACCTGCACGAGCGCCAATACGAAACCGGTTGGGACGACGGCTTCCGCCAGTGCCAGGCGATGCGCCAGAGTCAGGACCAGCAGAACTACTACAACCGTCACTGGGACGAACGGGAAGAACAGTGGCAACAGGAAAAGGACCGCGACGCCGCCAGGGCGTATCGACGCTGAACAGGTCGCAATCGGACATCCATTGCAACCGCGACGCTGTCAGCATGGTCTTCTGGCAAAGGAGACCTTCATGAGCCGAGCATTCGTCAACGAAGACCAGGCCGCCAACCAGGCCAGCCAGCCGGTCGAGCGCAGCATCAGCGATCAACCCAACTACGTCACCGCCCGCGGACTCGCCGAGCTTCAGCGACGGGTCGGCGAACTCAATCGCCTGCGCAGCGAGCTGCTCGCCCAGGGCGAACGGGGCGACAAGCAACGCCTGGCCGATACCGAACGCGACCTGCGCTACTTCAGCGCGAGGCAGCAGAGCGCCCAGGTAGTCCCTGCGGCAACTTCAAGGGAAAAGGTGCAGATCGGCAGCCGGGTCACCTACGTCGACACGCAGGACAACGAGCACCGGGTGCAACTGGTAGGGGAAGACCAGGCCGACATCGCTGCCGGCCTGGTCAACTGGGGTTCCCCGTTGGGCCGGGCGCTGCTGGGAGCGGCACCCGGTGACGAGGTAGTGTGGCGACGACCGGCGGGAGATCAGATGATCGAGATCGTCACCATCGAGCCTGAGCCCGAAACTTAAACCACGCCCTGGGCCAGCATGGCATCGGCGACTTTCACGAAGCCGGCGATGTTGGCGCCCTTGACGTAGTTGATGCGGCCGTTTTCCTCACCGTAGTGCACGCAGGCATGGTGGATCGACTGCATGATGTTGTGCAGCTTGCTGTCCACTTCACCGGCGGTCCACAGCAGGCGCATGGCGTTCTGCGACATTTCCAGGCCGCTGACTGCCACGCCACCGGCGTTGGAGGCCTTGCCCGGAGCGAAGAGGATGCCCGCTTCGATGAACAGGTCGACCGCTTCCAGGGTGGTCGGCATGTTGGCGCCTTCGGCTACGCAGATGCAGCCGTTGGCCAGCAGGGCACGGGCGTCGGCCAGGTCCAGCTCGTTCTGGGTCGCGCATGGCAGGGCGATATCGCACGGCAGGCTCCATGGGCGCTGGCCGGCACGGAACTCCAGGCCGAACTGGGTCGCCAGCTCGCTCAGGCGACCGCGCTTGACGTTCTTCAGCTCCATCAGCGCGTTCCACTGCTCGTCGGTCAGGCCGGCTTCAGCGAACAAGGTACCTTCGGAGTCGGACAGCGAGATCACCTTGCCGCCCAGGTCCATGACCTTGCGCGCGGCGTACTGGGCAACGTTGCCCGAGCCGGAGATGGCCACGCGACGGCCGTCGATGCGCTTGTCTTCACGCTTGAGCATTTCCTCGGCGAAGTACACGCAGCCGTAGCCGGTGGCTTCCGGACGAATCAGGCTGCCGCCGTAGTTCATGCCCTTGCCGGTCAGCACCGATGTGAACTGGTTGGCCAGGCGCTTGTACTGGCCGAACATGAAGCCGATTTCCCGCGCGCCAACGCCGATATCACCGGCCGGCACGTCGAGGTCGGCACCGATGTGGCGGTACAGCTCGCTCATGAAGGCCTGGCAGAAACGCATCACTTCAGCGTCGCTCTTGCCCTTCGGATCGAAGTCGGAGCCGCCCTTGCCGCCGCCCATGGGCAGGGAAGTCAGGGAGTTCTTGAACACCTGCTCGAAGGCCAGGAACTTCAGCACGCCGATGTTCACCGACGGGTGGAAACGCAGGCCGCCCTTGTACGGGCCGATGGCGCTGCTCATCTGGATGCGATAGCCGCGGTTGACCTGGACCTTGCCCGCGTCATCGACCCACGACACACGGAACAGCACCGCGCGCTCGGGCTCGACCATGCGCTCGAGGATGCCGGCGTCGAGGTAGTGCGGGTTGGCTTCAAGGAAAGGCCACAGGCTGCGCAGAACTTCTTCGACAGCCTGGTGAAATTCGGGTTGGGCAGGATCGCGCTGTTTCAGGCGCGCGAGGAAGTGATCGACAGATTCAGTCATGAGTAGACATCTCACCGAGGGAGTTGGACTTTTTGGTTTTTTCGGGACTTTACCAAGAAGCAATCGCACTGGAATAGGGCGAAATGTCGTTTTTATGAATTTTTTTGGTGCATTTCTATAAGTGTATACACAAAGCTTCAGGCCAAGCCCAGACCTGTGGGAGCCGGCGTTGCCGGCGATGGAGCCAACACCAGGCTGAATTCCAGGCACAAAAATGGGGCCACCAAGGGCCCCATTCCTGTGCATCAATAACCGGCCTTACTGGGCCAGCTTCTTGTGCCGTACCCGGTGCGGCTGGGCAGCAGCTTCACCCAGGCGTTTCTTGCGGTCGGCTTCGTACTCGGTGTAGTTGCCTTCGAAGAACACCGCCTGCGAGTCATCCTCGTAAGCCAGGATGTGGGTGGCGACGCGGTCCAGGAACCAGCGATCGTGGGAAATCACGATGGCGGCGCCCGGGAAGTCCAGCAGGGCTTCCTCCAGCGAACGCAGGGTTTCCACGTCCAGGTCGTTGGACGGTTCGTCGAGCAGCAGGACGTTGGCGCCCTCTTTCAGGGTCAGCGCCAGGTGCAGACGGCCACGCTCACCACCGGACAGGTCCTTGACGAACTTCTGCTGGTCGCCGCCCTTGAAGTTGAAGCGACCAACGTAGGTGCGCGACGGGATCTCGTAGTTGCCGATGCGGATCTGGTCGGAACCGTCGGAGATCTGTTGGAACACGGTCTTGTTGCCGTCCAGGTCCTCGCGACTCTGGTCGACGCAGGCCAGTTGCACGGTTTCGCCGACTTCGATGCTGCCGGAGTCCGGTTGTTCCTTGCCCATCAGCATGCGGAACAGGGTCGACTTACCCGCACCGTTACCACCGATAACGCCGACGATCGCGCCTTTTGGCATGACGAACGACAGGTTGTCGATCAGCACGCGATCGCCATAGCCCTTGGACACGTTCTTGAATTCGATGACCTTGTCGCCCAGGCGCGGACCGGCCGGGATGTAGATCTCGTTGGTCTCGCTGCGCTTCTGGAATTCCTGCGACTGCATTTCCTCGAAGCGGGCCAGACGGGCCTTGGACTTGGACTGGCGGGCCTTGGCGCCTTTGCGCACCCACTCCAGTTCTTCCTTCATGGCCTTCTCGTGGGCCGACTGCTGCTTGGATTCCTGGGCCAGACGGTCGGACTTGGCTTCCAGCCAGCCCGAGTAGTTGCCCTCGTAAGGAATGCCGGCGCCGCGGTCGAGTTCGAGAATCCAGCCGGCGACGTTGTCGAGGAAGTAACGGTCGTGGGTGATCGCTACCACGGTGCCCGGGAAGTCGTGGAGGAAGTGCTCCAGCCAGGCGACGGAGTCGGCGTCCAGGTGGTTGGTCGGTTCGTCGAGCAGCAGCATGTCCGGGGCGGACAGCAGCAGGCGGCACAGGGCGACACGGCGTTTTTCACCACCGGACAGGTGCTCGACCCTGGCGTCCCAGGCCGGCAGGCGCAGCGCATCGGCGGCAACTTCCAGCTGGCGCTCGAGGTTGTGGCCATCGCTGGCCTGCAGGATGGCTTCCAGCTTGGCCTGCTCGGCGGCCAGCTTGTCGAAGTCGGCATCCGGCTCGGCGTAGGCGGCATAGACCTCGTCCAGGCGGGCCTGGGCGTCCTTGATCACGCTGACCGCTTCCTCGACCACTTCACGCACGGTCTTGGACGGATCCAGCTGTGGCTCCTGGGGCAGGTAGCCGACGTTCAGCTCCGGCATCGGGCGGGCTTCGCCGTCGAACTCGGTGTCGACGCCAGCCATGATCTTCAGCAGGGTGGATTTACCCGAGCCGTTCAGGCCGAGGACGCCGATCTTGGCGCCCGGGAAGAACGACAGGGAGATGTTCTTGAGAATTTCACGCTTGGGCGGAACAACCTTGCTCAGCCGGTGCATGGTGTAAACGTATTGAGCCAAAATGCGGACCTCGCTCGAATCGTTGGAAAAGCCCCGTCAGCGGGACAGGGCTGGACAAAACCGGGTCTCGAGGGCGGCGGCCTGCGCCGGCATCGCGCCTCGGGTTACGGATAAATCGGAACCGCCAAGGTTACCCGAAGTGGACGCCGCCGGGCAGGGGCTCGCCGCCAGAGGCGATGTCACAGCGGCGGGCAAGCGATCGACGGAGGGTGGCGCAGTGACGAACAGGGCTGGCACTTTGCCACAACTCAGGGCATGCTAGCCGCCCTTCGGGCGTCCGGCTTATAGTGCGCGCTGCGACGACCAAGCCAGCCATACCGCAGGAACACCGTTTGACCGATCTCACTCAGCCGTCTTCCTCGCGCAAAGCCACCGCTGCGTCGGGTCAGTCCCTGCGCGGCTCGCTGAAGGGTGCCCTGGCGATCCTGGTCCTCTTGTTGCTGGGCCTGCTGTTCTGGCAGACCTTCGATCAATACCGCCATACCCTGGCCGATCGCCGCCAGCACAGCATCGATGCCAGCGCCGAACTGGCCGACCGGCTCAACCTGAGCCTGGCCCTGGAGGCCGAAAGCACACGCAACCTGCTGCCCCCTGGCGCCACGCCGCCCAGCGCGGACAGCCTGCCGTCCCTGTTCAGCCGCCTGCACCAGCGCCTGCCCGCCCTCGACAGCGTCGCCTGGCTCGATAGCGATGGCCGCATTCTGCGCGACAGCCTGGACGCGTCCCCCGACCAGGCCGAAATGAGCGAACTGCTGCGCCTGAACCATGACCAGGACCACCATTTCAGCAATGCCAAGGGCAATGCCTTCGTCTACCTGCTGCTGCGCCAGGGCGACGAAACCAACCGCGGCTACTGGCTGCTGCGCTTCGAACCGGCCTGGTACCAGCAACTCGCCGAGCGCCTCGAACACGCCGCCCACCCGCAATGGAAACTGGAAAACGGCCAGACCGCAGAGGTCATCAGCGAGCATCTGGAAAGCCACCCGGCGCCGTCGGCCAATACCGAACAGGCCCCGCTGCAAAGCGTGATGCTGGCCTTCATCGATAACAGCGACTGGCAACTGCGCGGTTTCCACGACGACGAGCGCAGCCGTCGCGAACTGCTCCCGGCGCTGGTCGGCAAGGCCATGCTCGGCCTGCTCTGCGCCCTGCTGCCGCTGCTGGCACTGTTCAACATGCGCCGGCGCAACCTGATGCTGCAGGCCGGCCGGCGGCGTTATCAGGACATCTTCGAAAGCACCGGCGTGGCCCTGTGCGTGCTGGACCTGTCCGGGCTCGACCCGATTCTCGATCGCCTGCGCCTGCGCAGCCGCTTCGAACTGGAGCAGCGCCTGGAGGCCGACCCGGCCTTGCGCGACCTGCTGCTGCGCGAGCTCAAGGTCACCGAAGTCAACCAGGTCGCCCTGCAACTGCTCGGCGTCGATTGCAGCGAAGGTGCCTGGCGCCATCTGATCGCCGGCAATGCCCTGGAAAACGGCGGTGTCGGCGTGCAACTGGTGGCCGCCCTGCTGGATCGCCAGGCGCGCCTGGAACTGGAAGTGCGCCTGCCCACCGAGCACGGCCTGGAACAGCACCTGTGGCTGATGGTGCGCTTCCCCGAGCAGCGCCGCGACTACCAGGCGGTGATCCTCAGCATCAGCGATATCACCAGCCGCAAACGCGTCGAACTGTCGCTGCTGGAACGCGAGAGCTTCTGGTCCGACGTGGTGCGTACCGTGCCGGACCAGCTCTACGTGCAGGACGTGCAGAGCCTGCGGATGATCTTCAGCAACCGCCACCTCGGCCAGACCCTGGGCTACGAGCGCCACGAGCTGGCACGCATGGGCGAGTTCTTCTGGGAAATCCTCCTGCACCCGGAGGACGCCGAGCTGTACCGCGGCCTGCGCCGCCAGCAACGGGAAAGCGGCTATGTCGAGCAACTGCACTGCCAGTTGCGCTTCCGCCATCACGACCAGCGCTGGCGCCGCTACGACATCCGCGAACAGGTGCTGACCCGTGACGCCGCCGGCAATGTCACGCGCATCATCGGCGTGGCCAAGGACGTCACCGACCAGCTCGAAGCCAGCGAGTCCCTGCGCGACAGCGAGCAGCGCTATCGCATGCTGGCCGAGAGCATCAGCGACGTGATCTTCTCCACCGACGACCAGCTACACCTGAACTATGTCAGCCCCTCGGTGCGGGCGGTGCTGGGCTACGACGTCGACTGGATCTTCAATAACGGCTGGCAGTCGACCATCGCCAACCCGGCGCAGCTGGCCGGGCTGTACACCCTGGTCGAACGGGTCAACCGCGCCCTGGGCGATGCCGAGCAACTAGCCGCACTGCGCACCCAGGTGCCGACCCAGTTGTTCCTTTTCGACTGTTTGCGCGCAGATGGCCGCAAGATCCCCATCGAATTGCGCCTGGTGCTGGTGTGGGACGAGCACGACCAGTTCGGCGGCATCCTCGGCGTCGGCCGTGACATCAGCCAGCAGCGCCGCGCGGAAAAAGACCTGCGCATGGCGGCCACGGTATTCGAGCATTCCACCTCGGCGATCCTGATCACCGACCCGGCCGGCTATATCGTCCAGGCCAACGAAGCCTTCAGCCGGGTCAGCGGCTATGCCGTGCGCGACGTGCTCGACCAGGTGCCGAGCATGCTCACCGTCGACGGCCAGCAGGATTCGCACCTGCGCTACGTGCTCAAGCAACTGCACCAGCGCGGCAGCTGGGAAGGCGAAGTCTGGCTCAAGCGCCGCAACGGCGAGCATTACCCGGCCTGGGTCGGCATCACCGCGGTGCTCGACGACGAAGGCGACCTGGCCAGCTACGTGTGCTTCTTCACCGATATCAGCGAGCGCAAGGCCAGCGAACAGCGCATCCACCGCCTGGCCTACTACGACGCCCTCACCCACCTGCCCAACCGCACGCTGTTCCAGGACCGCCTGCACACCGCGCTGCAACAGGCCGAGCGGCACAAGTCGTGGGTGGTGCTGATGTTCCTCGACCTCGACCGCTTCAAACCGATCAACGACTCCCTCGGCCATGCCGCCGGCGACCGCATGCTCAAGGACATGGCCGAGCGCCTGCTCGATTGCGTCGATGACGACGACACCGTGGCGCGCATGGGCGGCGACGAGTTCACCCTGCTCCTGCAACCGCGGGCGACCCGGGAAATGGCGCTGAACCGGGCCATCCACGTGGCCGAGCAGATCCTCTCCAGCCTGGTGCGACCGTTCGTCCTGGAAAATCGCGAGTTCTTCGTCACCGCCAGTATCGGTATCGCCCTCAGCCCGCAGGACGGCAGCGAGCTGAGCCAGTTGATGAAGAACGCCGACACGGCGATGTATCACGCCAAGGAACGCGGCAAGAACAACTTCCAGTTCTACCAGGCCGACATGAACGCCAGCGCCCTGGAGCGCCTGGAACTGGAAAGCGACCTGCGCCACGCCCTGGAGCAGAACGAATTCATCCTTTATTACCAACCGCAGTTCAGCGGCGACGGCAAGCGCCTGACCGGCGCCGAAGCGCTGCTGCGCTGGCGTCACCCGCAACGCGGGCTGGTGCCGCCGGGCGAGTTCATCCCGGTGATCGAGGAGCTGGGCCTGGTGGTGGATGTCGGCGACTGGGTCATCGCGGAGGCCTCCCGTCAGCTCAAGGCCTGGCACCAGGCCAAGGTGCGGGTGCCGAAGGTCTCGGTGAACATCTCGGCGCGACAGTTCTCCGACGGCCAGTTGGGTAATCGCATCGCCAATATCCTCAAGGACACCGGCCTGCCACCGGCGTGCCTGGAGCTGGAACTGACCGAAAGCATCCTGATGCGTGAAGTCCACGAGGCCATGCAGATCCTCGACAGCCTGAAGAACCTCGGCCTGAGCATCGCGGTCGACGACTTCGGCACCGGCTACTCGTCGCTCAACTACCTCAAGCAGTTCCCCATCGACGTGCTGAAGATCGACCGCACCTTCGTCGACGGCCTGCCCGAAGGCGAACAGGACGCACAGATCGCCCGGGCCATCATCGCCATGGCCCACAGCCTCAACCTGGCGGTGATCGCCGAGGGCGTGGAAACCCACGAGCAACTGGAGTTCCTCCGCGAGCACGGCTGCGACGAAGTGCAGGGTTACCTGTTCGGGCGCCCGATGCCGGCCAACCAGTTCGAGGCGCAATTCAGCAACGAAACCCTGTTCATGCTCGAGTAGCCGCCGGATTCAAGCTGCTTGAATCCCATTTGTCCGCCAGATGATCCCCTTTCATATGCCAGACAAAAGTCTATGGGGTAGAATGCCCGCCTATTTCAGCCCGATCCTTGAGGACCGCCATGTTCAGCCGTGATTTGACCATTGCCAAGTACGACGCCGAGCTCTTCGAAGCCATGCAGCAGGAAGCTCAGCGCCAGGAAGAGCACATCGAGCTGATCGCTTCGGAAAACTACACCAGCCCAGCCGTGATGGAGGCCCAGGGCTCGGTTCTGACCAACAAGTACGCCGAAGGCTACCCAGGCAAGCGTTACTACGGTGGTTGCGAGTACGTCGACGTCGTCGAGCAACTGGCCATCGACCGCGCCAAGGAACTGTTCGGCGCCGACTACGCCAACGTCCAGCCGCACGCCGGTTCGCAAGCCAACGCCGCGGTCTACCTGGCCCTGCTGCAGGCTGGCGACACCATCCTCGGCATGAGCCTGGCCCACGGTGGCCACCTGACCCACGGCGCCGCCGTGAGCTCGTCGGGCAAGCTGTACAACGCCATCCAGTACGGTATCGACGGCAACGGCCTGATCGACTACGACGAAGTCGAGCGCCTGGCGGTCGAGCACAAGCCGAAGATGATCGTTGCCGGTTTCTCGGCCTACTCGCAGGTCCTGGACTTCGCCCGCTTCCGCGAAATCGCCGACAAGGTTGGCGCCTACCTGTTCGTCGACATGGCCCACGTTGCCGGCCTGGTTGCCGCTGGCGTGTACCCGAACCCGGTTCCATTCGCCGACGTCGTCACCACCACCACCCACAAGACCCTGCGTGGTCCACGTGGTGGCCTGATCCTGGCTCGCGCCAACGCCGACATCGAGAAGAAGCTGAACTCCGCCGTCTTCCCTGGCGCCCAGGGTGGCCCGCTGGAGCACGTGATCGCCGCCAAGGCCATCTGCTTCAAGGAAGCGCTGCAGCCTGAGTTCAAGGCTTACCAGCAGCAGGTCGTGAAAAACGCCCAGGCCATGGCCAGCGTGTTCATCGAGCGCGGTTTCGACGTGGTTTCCGGCGGCACCCAGAACCACCTGTTCCTGCTCTCGCTGATCAAGCAGGAGATCTCCGGTAAAGATGCCGACGCCGCCCTGGGCCGCGCCTACATCACCGTGAACAAGAACTCCGTGCCTAACGACCCACGTTCCCCGTTCGTCACCTCCGGCCTGCGCTTCGGTACTCCGGCCGTGACCACTCGCGGCTTCAAGGAAGCAGAGTGCAAGGAACTGGCTGGCTGGATCTGCGACATCCTGGCTGACCTGAACAACGAAGCGGTGATCGACGCCGTTCGCGAGAAGGTCAAGGCCATCTGCAAGAAGCTGCCGGTCTACGGCAACTGATTCAGGGCTGAAATGAAAAAACCGATGCCGGGTGACTGGCATCGGTTTTTTTGTGCCTGGAATCTGGGGTGTGGCTGATGGCCTCATCGCTGGCAACGCCAGCTCCCACAGGTATCGCGTGCACCGCAGAACCTGTGGGAGCCGGCGTTGCCGGCGATGAGGCCATCAGCAACACCATCCCTTACTTGGCAGTGAACGCCGAGTAGCTGTTCATCAGGTTGCGATAGTTGGGAATCCGCTGCGACAGCAGGTTGCCCAGCCCTTCGATATCGTTGCGCCAGTCGCGGTGCAGCTCACAGGCCACCGAGAACCAGTTCATCATCTGCGCGCCGGCCTGGGTCATGCGGTTCCATGCCGCCTGCTGCACAGTCTCGTTGAAGGTACCGGACGCATCGGTCACCACGAACACATCAAAGCCTTCCGCCAGCGCCGACAGGGTCGGGAAGGCTACGCACACATCGGTCACCACACCGGCGATGATCAACTGCTTGCGGCCGGTGGCCTTGATCGCCTTGACGAAGTCTTCGTTGTCCCAGGCGTTGATCTGGCCTGGACGCGGGATGTAGGGGGCGTCCGGGAACATCTCTTTCAGCTCGGGAACCAGCGGGCCGTTGGGACCTTGCTCGAAGCTGGTGGTGAGGATGGTTGGCAGGTCGAAGAACTTGGCCAGATCGGCCAGCGCCAGCACGTTGTTCTTGAACTCGTTCGGCGAGAAGTCTTGCACCAGGGAGATCAGACCGGTCTGGTGGTCGACCAGCAGGACTACGGCGTCGTCTTTGTTCAGGCGGTTGTAGGTGGCGTTGGTCATGGCGAAGATCCTTTTGTTCGAGAAGTTTGTTTGGGTGGTTGCCGCTAGGTGTGGCCAGATTAGGGGGTTCTCGAAAAGGGATAAATCGGCTGAAAACGGTATTACTGTCCCGCTAGAGTAGACAATCTGATTGTGGGCCCTGTAGCAGCTATTAGGCCAGCCTGGGCAATGAATGTTGTCAGGTCGGGCGCTATCGCTGGCAAGCCAGCTCCCACAGGGACCGCGTCGAGCACAGATTCTGCGGTCGGCCCAGAACCCTGTGGGAGTCGGCTTGCCGACGATGAGGCCAGCAGTCACAACAACAATCTGCTTGCCTGCACCATAGCGTTTCCCACAGGGCCAGCAGAAGGCTGCGAAATTTACACCTGACTCAACGCCTCGAACCCCGCCCGGATCTTCTCCTCCGGCAACTGGTCGGCGATGAACACCATCACGCTTTCCCGATCCTCGCCTTCGGCCCATTCGGTATCCCAGTCGAAGCCATACAGCTTGAGCACGCCCTGGAACACCAGGCGGCGGTCTTCGCCGGCGATGTTGAGCACGCCCTTGTAGCGCAGCAGTTGCTTGCCGTGTTCCTCCAGCAGTTCGTTCATGAAGTCGCTGAGGCGATCGATGTCCAGCGGCGTGGCGGTGCGCAGCACCAGGCTGGAAATACGGTCCGGCGTGGTCGTGGCTTGCACCGGCCGCAAGCTCATCCCGCCACCGAGATCGGCATTGAGATTGAAGCCGCGTACATCCAGCAGTTCGGCCAGGTCAATCTGGCCGTGATCCACCACCCGCACCGGCGCGCGGCGGTTGATCCGGCCCAGCCGGGCGGTCAGCGCTTCGACCGTCGCCGTATCAACCAGGTCGGTCTTGCTCAGCAGCAGGCGGTCGGCGAAACCGACCTGGGCCTGGGCGATGGCCTGGGTCAGGTGCAGGTCGGCATGAGCGGCATCGACCAGGGTGATGATGCCGTCGAGGATGTAGCGCTCGCGCAGTTCTTCGTCGATGAAGAAGGTCTGCGCCACCGGCGCCGGGTCGGCCAGGCCGGTGCACTCGATCACCAGGCGGTCGAAAGCGATCTCGCCGCTGTCGAGACGCTCCAGCAGGAGGAACAGGGCCTTGGTCAGGTCGGTGTGGATGCTGCAGCAGACACAGCCGTTGGCCAGGGTCATGACCTGCACGGGCTGGTCGCCCAGCAGTTGGGTGTCGATACCGGCATCGCTGAATTCGTTTTCGATGACGGCGATTTTCAGGCCGTGCTCGGCCTTGAGGATATGGCGCAGCAAGGTGGTCTTGCCGGCGCCGAGAAAACCGCTGAGCACGGTCACGGGAATGGGGGACTGCACGGGGAATTCTCCAGACGCTGAAAATGACTGTGGGAGCCCGGTGCCCCGGGCTCCCACAGGTTTGTTGCTACCGGCCTCGGCTCAACAGCACTTCGGCCCACCCTTGCCACCGTAACGGGCTTCCTGGCGTTCGCGGAAGAACTCCTCGTAGCTCATTACCGGTTTGTCCGGGTGCTTCTTCTGCATGTGCTCGACGTAGTTGTCGTAGTCGGGCATGCCGACCATCAGGCGGGCTGCCTGCCCCAGGTACTTACCCAGTCGACCCAGGTCGTTGAACATCACTGCATTCCTCGGTTAGGCATCAGGCTGGGCCTGGAACGGGGTTTCCTTGTCGCTGCGCTCTTTCTTGCCGAGGGCGGCGATGCCGACCTTGATGGCGAAGAACAGCACGCTGAAGACCACGACCAGGAACAGCACGGTCAGGGTAGCGTTGGTGTAGGCGTTGAAGATCACGTGCTGCATCTGCCCGATGTCCTTGGCCGGAGCCAGAACCTGGCCAGCGTCCAGCGCGGTGCTGTACTTCTTGGCCAGGGCCAGGAAGCCGACCGCCGGGTTCGGGTCGAACAGCTTGATCAGGCCCGCGGTGGTGGTGCAGATCAGCAGCCAGACAGCCGGCACCAGGGTGACCCAGATGTACTGCTGGCGCTTCATCTTGATCAGCACCACAGTACCCAGCATCAGGGCGATACCGGCCAGCATCTGGTTGGAGATGCCGAACAGCGGCCACAGGGTGTTGATACCACCCAGCGGGTCGATCACGCCCTGGTACAGCAGGTAGCCCCAGAGCGCTACGCAGCCAGCAGTGGCGAGCAGGTTGGCGCCCCACGACTCGGTGCGTTTCAGCGCCGGGATGAAGCTGCCCAGCAGATCCTGGAGCATGAAGCGCCCGGCACGGGTACCGGCGTCCACCGCGGTGAGGATGAACAGCGCCTCGAACAGGATCGCGAAGTGGTACCAGAAGGCCATGGTGTTTTCACCCGGCAGCACCTGGTGAAGGATCTGCGCGATACCCACCGCCAGGGTCGGCGCACCACCGGCACGGGCCAGGATGGTGTGCTCGCCGATGTCACGGGCGGTCGCTTCCAGCTGTTCCGGGGTGATGGTGAAGCCCCAGCTGCTGACCGTCTGCGCCACCGAGACGACGTCGGCACCGACCACGGCGGCCGGGCTGTTCATGGCGAAGTAGACGCCCGGCTCGATCACCGAAGCGGCGACCATGGCCATGATGGCGACGAAGGATTCCATCAGCATGCCGCCGTAGCCGATGTAGCGGGCGTTGACTTCGTTGTCCAGCAGCTTCGGCGTGGTCCCCGAGGAGATCAGCGCGTGGAAGCCGGACACCGCGCCACAGGCGATGGTGATGAACAGGAACGGGAACAGGGTGCCCTTCCAGACCGGACCGGTGCCGTCGGTGAACTGGGTCAGCGCCGGCATTTTCAGCTCGGGGGCGATGATCAGGATGCCGATGGCCAGACCGACGATGGTGCCGATCTTGAGGAAGGTGGAAAGGTAGTCACGCGGCGCCAGCACCAGCCATACCGGCAGCACGGCGGCGACAAAACCGTAGCCCACCAGCATCCAGGTGATCTGCACGCCGGTGAAGGTGAACGCCGGGCCCCACACCGGATCTGCGGCAATCTGGCCCCCCAGCCAGATCGACAGCAGCAGCAGGACCACGCCGATGATCGAGATCTCGCCGATGCGGCCCGGGCGGATGTAGCGCATATAGATGCCCATGAACATCGCGATCGGGATGGTCGCCATCACGGTGAACATGCCCCATGGGCTCTCGGCCAGGGCTTTCACCACGATCAGCGCCAGCACCGCGAGGATGATGATCATGATCAGGAAGCAGCCGAACAGGGCGATGGTCCCCGGGATCCGGCCCATCTCCTCGCGCACCATGTCGCCCAGGGAGCGACCGTTGCGACGGGTGGAGAGGAACAGGACCATGAAGTCCTGGACCGCACCGGCCAGGACCACGCCGGCGATCAGCCAGAGCGTGCCGGGCAGGTAGCCCATCTGCGCGGCAAGTACCGGGCCGACCAGCGGACCGGCGCCGGCGATGGCAGCGAAGTGGTGACCGAAGAGGATGTGCTTGTTGGTCGGGACATAGTCCAGGCCATCGTTGTTGAGGACCGCCGGGGTCGCCCGACGAGGGTCCAGTTGCATCACCTTGGTGGCGATGAACAGGCTGTAGTAACGGTACGCGACCAGGTAGATCGCCACCGAGGCGACGACAATCCACAAGGCATTGATGGCTTCACCACGCCGCAGGGCAACCACCCCGAGCGCACAGGCCCCTAGTACTGCCAGCACCAGCCATGGGATATGGCGGGCCAGGCTATTATTGTTGTTCATGGTTCGCTTCCAGCTAATGGATTAAAAGGTAGCGTTTCGAGTCTAGCGACACTGGCCGGAAAGGCCAGCCCAACGTTGGTCTAGAGCCTCCAGAGCCCATGGCCACCACGCGAGATTGCGCCCCTTGGCCGGAGCTGGCAAGCACTGCGCAACAGACGCTGGTCTATAGTTGTCGAGTGCACCCCCGGAGGGCCGACCATGAGCGAGCAGAACGAACGTCGACGCTTCAAACGCATTGCCTTCGATGCCCCCACCGAACTGGTCCAGGGCAACCGGCGCTGGCCGGTGGACCTGATCGACATCTCCTTGAAGGGCCTGCTGGTGGAGTCCCCGGCCAATTGGGACGCCGATGCCGAACAGCTGTTCGATGCCGCCATCCGCCTGAGCCCGGAAGCGGTGGTCAATATGCAGGTGCAGTTGCGCCATGTCGAGGACACCCAGCTGGGCTTTATCTGCCTGCACATCGACATGCCATCGATGGAGCATTTGCGCCGCCTTATAGAGCTCAACCTGGCCGACCGCACCGAACTGGAGCGTGAATTCCACGAATTGATCGAAGTTTAAGATCTTTTAGCCTCCTACCCTTCTCGCCCTCGCGACATTTCCTGTCCACTCCGACAGCTTCCTGCGCGCTGTACACGGTTTTTATCTCGCCGTGATACAGCGCTTTTGCGTATTTGGAACGATTACTGCAACCCGGATCAGGCCAAATCAATGGCCTTACTGTTCCTGCGCCAATCGATAAATTGTATACAATTTCTCTGGCAATGTTTGGCAACAGATGTCTACAGTAGCGGCACAACAATAAATACCGAGATCCTGCTCCCATGAATACGTCCTCACCAAGCACGTCTTCCACCGCGCCTCGTCCGGAAGACGAAAACCTCGGCCTGGGTGCCAACGTCGCTTATGGTCTGCAACACGTTCTGACGATGTATGGCGGTATCGTTGCGGTGCCGCTGATCCTGGGCCAGGCTGCCGGCCTGGGCCCGGCCGAGATCGGCCTGCTGATCGCCGCGTCGCTGTTCGCCGGCGGCCTGGCGACGCTCCTGCAAACCCTCGGACTGCCGTTCTTCGGTTGCCAGTTGCCGCTGGTCCAGGGCGTGTCCTTCGCCGGTGTCGCGACCATGGGCGCGATCCTCACCACCGAAGGCGGCGGCGGTCTGCCAGGCGTGCTTGGCGCGGTGATGGCAGCCTCGTTCCTGGGCTTCCTGATCACGCCGATCTTCTCGCGCATCACCAAGTACTTCCCGCCACTGGTGACCGGTATCGTCATCACCACCATCGGCCTGACCCTGATGCCGGTCGCCGCACGCTGGGTAATGGGCGGCAACAGCAAGTCGCCGGAATTCGGCAGCATGGAAAACATTGGCCTGGCCGCACTGACCTTCGCCATCGTGCTGGCCCTGAGCAAGCTCGGCAGCGCGTCGATCTCGCGCCTGTCGATTCTCCTGGCGATGGTCATCGGCACCCTGATCGCCTGGTCGCTGGGCATGGCCGACTTCAGCAAGGTGCTGGAAGGCCCGCTGGTCGCCCTGCCCTCGCCGTTCCACTTCGGCATGCCGACCTTCCACATCGCCGCGATCCTGTCGATGTGCATCGTGATCATCGTGACCCTGGTGGAAACCTCGGCGGACATCCTCGCCGTCGGTGAAATCATCGACACCAAGGTCGACTCCCGCCGCCTCGGCGACGGCCTGCGCGCCGACATGGCGTCGAGCATCCTGGCACCGATCTTCGGCTCCTTCACCCAAAGCGCCTTCGCCCAGAACGTCGGCCTGGTCGCCGTGACCGGGGTGAAGAGCCGCTACGTGGTGGCCACCGGCGGTGTGATCCTGGTGATCCTCGGCCTGCTGCCGATCATGGGCCGGGTGATTGCCGCAGTGCCGACCTCGGTCCTTGGCGGCGCCGGCATCGTGCTGTTCGGCACCGTGGCAGCCAGCGGCATCCGCACCCTGTCCAAGGTGGAATACAAGAACAACATGAACCTGATCATCGTCGCCGCCTCCCTGGGCTTCGGCATGATCCCGATCGCCGCACCGAACTTCTACGATCACTTCCCGAACTGGTTCGAGACCATCTTCCACTCGGGCATCAGCTCGGCGGCGATCATGGCGATCTCCCTGAACCTGCTGTTCAACCACTTCAAGACGGGCAACTCGGACCAGCAATCGGTATTTGCCGCAGGCTACGAGCGCACCGTCATCTACTCCGATATCTCCGCCCTGCGTGATGGCGACTACTTCAAGGACGGCAAGCTGTTCGATGCCGAAGGGAAGGAAATCCCGATGGTCGCCGATGGAGAACATGCCGGGACAGCGCCACGACGATCAGCCGTCGCGGAACACTGATAACACGGCAGTCCACAAGGGCCGGTGCGCAAGCACCGGCCCTTTTTCATGGGCGTTGCAGCGACTGCCGAAGATTCCGACACAGTGCCATGGCAATTTAATGGCCATGTTCTATCGTCAACCGGCCGTATGGATTTCTCCCAACAAGGATCAAGGAGGGTGTGGACATGACCTACATACGCAAGGATTTGTGGAAGCTCGGCGAGACCTGGAACCCGACCCTGCTGTGGTACGCCAAGGCCGTCCACGAGTTGCAGAAGCGCCCGATCACCGACCCCACCAGTTGGCGCTTTCTCGCCGCCATCCACGGCTTCAAGGCCGAACTCTGGGCCAACGACGGCTACTACCGCCCAGGTGAGGAACTGCCGCCGGCCTCGGTCCGCGAGTTGTACTGGGGCCGTTGCCAGCATCGCACCTGGTTCTTCCTGCCCTGGCACCGCCCTTACCTGCTGGCGTTCGAGCAGATCGTCCGCGCGGCGGTGGTCAAGCTTGGCGGCCCGTCGGACTGGGCGCTGCCCTATTGGGATTACGACGATTACCTGGAACGGCCCGAGACCCTGGGCCTGCCCCAGGCGTTCTACGAGAAGACCCTGCCAGATGGCAGCCCGAACCCCTTGGCCCTGCCAACCCGGTTGCGCTACGGCACGGACGGCAAAGGCAAGGTCGAACTGACGCCGGCCAAGATCGACTTCACCGACGCCGCCAACGAACTGCTCTACAAGGGCACGCCCAAGGGCAACGCCGGCTTCGGCGGCCAGAATCCGGTCACCACTCCCGCCGAAGACCTGGTCTTCGGCCTGCTGGAAAGCATGCCGCACAACCAGGTGCACAACATGGTCGGCGGTGACAATGGCAAGCCGGGCAAGGCCAACCACGAGGGCCTGATGGCGGACACCCGTACCGCAGGCCTCGACCCGGTGTTCTGGCTGCACCACGCCAATATCGACCGGCTCTGGCAGATCTGGCTGAACCGTGACCCGCACCATCACAACCCCAAGGAGCCGGACTTCGTCAACGGCCCGCCCCAGGACAGCCCCTTCGTGTTCCCGGACGAGAATGGCGACAGCCGCTTCTGGAAAGTCGGCGAGACGCTCGACCTGAAGACGCTCGGCTATACCTATGAAAGCTTCCATGATCCCGTGCCGAAAGCCGCGCCCGCACCCAAGCAGGTCGCCGCCTTCGCCGCCAAAGCAGCGGTGGCCGCAGTGAAGGAACCCGTCGTCGAACTGATCGGAGCCAACAGCAGCAGCCTCAAGCTGGTGGGCCGCAAGAGCGTCAGCCAGGTACGCCTGGACAAGCCTGGCGTGGCGAAAGTGGCGAAGCACCTGGCCGCCAAGGGCCTGGTTGCGAACAACGTCGCCGCCCCCAGCCACGAGCGTGTGTTCCTCAACCTGGAAAGCATCCGCGGCCAGCGCAACAACGTGTTCATCGAGGTCTACGTCGGCCTGCCCGCTGGAGCCCAGCCGGACGCGCACCCGGAACTGTGCGCCGGCGGTGTCTCGCTGTTCGGTGTCGCGGCGGCCAGCGATCCCGCCGATCCCCACGGCGGCAACGGAGTCAATGCCTCGCTGGAGATCACCGAGATCGTCAACGCCCTGCGGGCCAAGGGGGCGCTGGACCTGGCGCAGGTGCAGATCGACCTGGTCCCGGACAAGGACCTGAGCGCCGACGACGAGCTCTCGGTAGGCCGCATCAGCATCTACCGCCAGGGCGAGTAAGGATGGCCGTGAGTCACAACGGCCACGCCTGGCTGCACGGTCCCTGGCCATGGCTGGCAACCGCCAGCCTGGCCGGCTGGGCTGCATTGCTGGCGGCGCCGACACAATCGGCGCTACCAGCGTTCTGCGGCTCCATCGCCGATCTGCTGTCGGGGCTGGGCTGGCGGGGCCTGACCCAGGCCCTGGTCCTCGATCCGCTCGGGCTATGGCAAGCGTGGCTGCTGATGCTCCTGGCCATGATGCCGCTGCTGCTCGCCGAACCGCTGCTCACCCTGTGGCACCGCAGTCTGCCCCGACGGCGGCCGCTGGCGATCCTGGTGTTTCTGGCGGGCTACGTAGCGGTATGGAGCATCGCCGGGCTCGTACTGACTCTGTTGTCGATCGGCCTGAAGTTGCTGGCCGGCGACCGCCTGTGGCTGCTGGCGACCCTGGCCTTGCCGGCAACCCTGCTATGGCAGGCCGCCCCGCTCAAGCAGATCGCCCTCAACCGTTGCCATAACGCGCCGCGGATTTCCGCGTTCGGCTGGCCGGTGGTGCGCGATTGCCTGGGCTACGGGATAAGCAACGGTGGCTGGTGCGTGCTCTCGTGCTGGCCGGCGATGCTGTTGCCGATGCTGGTCCAGCAGGGGCACCTGCTGGTGATGCTACTGGCCATGCTCTGGCTGGTCAGTGAACGCCAGCGCATGGCGCGGGCCGTGCGCTGGCGCATGTCGCTGCCACCACGCTGGCGCTGGCCGCTGCCTCAGCGACTGGCGGTCGCCGGGCTGCCACGGCTGGCGAAGTACCTGTCCAGTCGCTGCAAGTCGCTGGCTTCCAGAGTCCCCGCCAGATAGTGCACCTGCAACCAGGCCCGCAAGTAGTCATGGCGGGCCTGGGCCAGGTCACGCCGGGCACCGTACAGCTGCTGCTCGGCATCGAGTACATCGAGGTTGACCCGCTCACCGCCTGCGACACTCTTGCGCGTGGCATCGATCAGCCGGTCCGCCGACTCCACAGCCAGTTCATAGGCGCGGATCTTCGCCACGCTGCTGGCACACAGGTTGAACTGTTTGCGCAGCTCGTTGAGGGTGTCGTTAAGCAAGCCGTCCAACTGGTATTGCACCTGGTCGCGTTGCGCCGCGGCCTGGCGGGTCGCCGCCGACACGCCGCCACCGGCGAACAGCGGCACGCTCAGCTGGATGCCGATGCTGTCGGTGTCATAGCGCTGGTTATAGGTGCTCTCCGAACTGGAGCTGGAACGCCCGGTGCTGGCGTAGGCGCTGAGGCTCGGCAGGTGCCCGGCGCGATTGCGCTCGACACCCTGGTCCGCCACCTCGACCGCATGACGCTGGGCGACCAGTTGTGCGTTGTTGCTCACCGCCTGGCTACGCCAATGCTCGAAGCTGCCCGCCAGCGGATCGACCTTGAAGCCCGCCGCCAGCGGCGCCAGATCTTCCACTTCCAGCGGCTCGCCGACGATGGCCTGCAAGGCGCGCAGCGCGGCATCCAGGTTGTCGGTCGCCTCGATTTCCTGGGCCTTGGCCAGCTCGTAGCGGGCACGGGTTTCCAGCACATCGGTACGGGTGCCCTCGCCGCCCTTGAGCAGGCGTTCGTTCAGGGTCAACTGTTCGGCATAGGCACGGCGCTGAGCCTGGGCCAGGGCGATCTGCTCGCTGGCCAGCAGCGCTTCGCTGTAGGCCTGGAACAGACGCACCACCAGTTCCTGGCCGCGGCCGCGGAACTGCGCATCGGCCAGCAATGACCTGGCCACGCCCTGGCGGTATTCGGCCCAGGCGCCGTAGTCGAACAGCGGCTGCTGCAGGGTCAGGGTCGAGGAGTAGCTGCGGTAGTCGCGCTGCTGGGTGATGTTGCCGGCAGTGGTCGACTGGGTCACCTCTGAGTCGTTGCGCGCATTGTTGTAGCGGTACGACAGGTTGGGCAGCAGCTTGGCCCGGCCGATGGCGCGGTACTCCAGGCCGGCATCGCGCTCGGCGATGGCGGCGTGGAAGGTCGGATCGTTGCGCAAGGCCAGGGCCAGGGCGTCACTCAGGTCGACGGCCATGGCCGGCAGGCTCAGGCCCAGCAGCATCACGCAGGACAACAGGCGCATCATTCCTCCGCCAGGGCGACATGGGCCCGGTCGGTCAACGGCTTGAACAGGTAATTGAGCATCGAGCGCTCGCCGGTGCGAACGAAGGCTTCCACCGGCATGCCCGGACGGATGTCCTGTCCGACCAGTTGGCGCAGGCCCTCTTCGCTGACCCGCACGCGCACCTGGTAGTACGGCTGGCCGTTCTTCTCATCGAGCAGGCGGTCGGCGGAAACCAGGGTTACCTCGCCCTCGACCCGGGGCGTGGTGCTCTGGTTGAAGGCGACGAACAGCAGCTCCACCGGTAGCCCCGGATGCAGTCGATCGACCAGCTCCACCGAAGCCCGGGCATCCACCAGCAGGGGCACGTCACGCGGGACGATCTCCATCAGCGACTGGCCACGGGCGATCACCCCGCCATTGGTGAACACGCTGGAGCCCACCACCGTGCCGCTGGCCGGCGCCTTGACCTCGGTGCTGGCCAGGTCGAAGGCGGCGCTGCGCAGGCGGTTGTCGAGATCGGCGGCACTGGACTGCGCCTCGGTGAGTTGCTGGCTGACCTCGCGCTGGTATTCCTGCTGACGCTGGGCAATGCGCAGCTTCAGTTCCTGCAACTGGCGACGGGTGCGGCCGATATTGCCCAGGTCCTCGGAAATCGAACCGTTGACCTGGGCATACAGGCGCTCGCTTTCCAGCAGGCGATTGCGCGGGATATAGCCGTCTCGGGCCAGCTCGCGCAGGCCCTGCAACTGCTCCTGCAAGGCGGCGCGCTGGTCCTGTTTGGCGGACAGCGAACCTTGCAGGCCGTCGAGGCTGGCCTGGGACCCGGCGATGCTTTCACGCACCCCGCCCAGTTCCATTTCCAACGCCTGGCGGCGACTGCTCAGCAATTGCCGCTGGGTTTCCAGGATCGCCGCCAGCCAGGGTTCGCTGGCGTCCTTCTGCAACTCGGCCGGGTACTGCACCGTCGCCTGCCCGTCACGCTCGGCGACCAGGCGGGCCTGCATGGCCCGGGCGGTGAGCAACTGCACCCGCAGCGACTCGTACTGGGCCCGGGCCTGGGTCGGGTCGAGGCGCAACAGCACCTGCCCCGCCGTGACCTGGTCACCATCGCGCACAAGCAGTTGCTCGATCACCCCGCCCGTGGGGTGCTGCACTGCCTGGCGGCTGCCAGCGACCACCACGTTGCCGGACAGCGGCACGCCCTTGTCCAGCGGCGCCAGGGCGGCCCAGAGCATGAAGCCGCCGAAGCCGGCGATGACCAGCCAGCGCCCGATCCGGGCGGGACGGCGATCGTCCATGCTCAACACATTGGCAGGGAGGGGAGCGGTTGCTTTCATCGAATCAGGCTCTCGGTGTGCCGTAGCTCATGCTGACGGTGGCAGGGCTGCGCAAGGCGGTAGGTGCGGGCGTCGGTACAGCGGCGGGCCGGGCGGCCTTTTGCAGATCCTGGAGCACCCGCGCGGTCGGGCCGAAGGCCTGCAACTGGCCGTTCTGCAACACCAGCAACTTTTCCAGCCCGGACAGCAGCGCCGGCTTGTGGGTGATCAGGACCAGGGTGCGGCGTTGTTCGCGCACCTTGGCGATGGCCGCGAGCAGTGCCTGCTCACCGGCTTCGTCGAGGTTGGAGTTGGGTTCGTCGAGGACGATCAGCGCGGGCAGGTTGTACAGCGCCCGGGCCAGGCCGACGCGCTGGCGCTGGCCGCCGGAAAGACCGCTGCCACCCTCACCCAACTGGGTGTCATAGCCCGCCGGGAACTTGAGGATCATGTCGTGCACCCCGGCCAGTTGCGCCGCGGCGATCACCGCATCGGCATCCACCTCGCCGAGGCGGGCGATGTTCTCGGCGATGCTGCCGGCGAACAACTGCACGTCCTGGGGCAGGTAGCCGAGGTGCTGGCCGAGCAGCACCTTGTCCCAGCGCTGCAGGTCGGCACCGTCCAGGCGGACCTTGCCGTCGAAGGGGTTGGCCGCACCGACCAGCAGGCGGGCCAGGGTCGACTTGCCCGAGCCGGAGGCGCCGATGATGCCCAGCGAATCGCCGGCCTCAAGGGCGAAGGCGAGGTTGCTCAGGCAGGGCTTGCGCGTGCCGGGCAGCATCGCGGTGACCTGCTCCACCACCAGCCGCCCGCTCGGGGCCGGCAACGGCATGCCTTCGGGACGCGGCGGCTGGGCCAGCAGCAGTTCGTTGAGCCGCGTATAGGCCTGGCGCGCCGAGCCCCACTGACGCCACACCGCGATCAACTGGTCGATGGGCGCCAGCACCCGGCCCATGAGGATCGAACCGGCCACCATCATGCCCGGGCTCACCTGCTTCTCCAGGGCCAGCCAGGCGCCGAGGCCGAGGACCAGGGATTGCAGGGTCAGGCGTAGCGTCCGCGACACCGCCGCCACCGCCGCGGCACGCTCGCTGCCATGGTTTTGCAGGCCGAGGAAGCCATGGTGCAACGCGGTCCAGCGCTGGCGCACCGCATCGAGCATGCCCATGGCTTCCATCGCCTCGGCATTGCGCAGGTTGCCACTGGCCTGCACGCCAGCCTGCTGGGACAGGCGCCCGGCATCGGCAAAGGGCTTCTGCGTCAGGCGTTCGTTCAGCCAGGCCAAGGCGCCCAGCAGTATCGCGCCAACCAGCGCCATCAGGCCCAGCCATGGGCTGAACATGAACATCACCGCGAGGTACACCGGGAACCAGGGCGCATCGAAGAAGGCGAACAGCGCCTGGCCGGTGGCGAACTGACGCAGGCTGGTCAGGTCCGCCAGCACCTGGCCGGCGGCGCTCTTGCCACCGGCCAGGCTGACCTCGTAGGCCGCCTGGAACACGCGAGGGTTGAGGCGCAGGTCCATGCGCGTGCCCAGGCGGATCACCACCAGGCTGCGCACCCACTCCAGCAGGCCCATGAAGCCGAACAGGCCGACCACCATCAGGCTGAGCATGAGCAGGGTCATCTCGTTGCCCGAGGACAGCACCCGGTCGTAGACCTGCAGCATGTACAGGGCCGGCGCCAGCATCAGCAGGTTGATCACCGCGCTGAACATGCCGACGTTGGCAAAGCCGGCGCGGCACGCCTTGAGCGCCTGGCGCACTTCGTCGCCGGAAACGGGAGCGGTTCCCATTGCTTGGATTCCTCGCAGACGACGACGGTGGGCGATTGCAATCGGCGCACCCTCGTCACAGAATTCGCACCACCGCAGCCAGCGCCCGGCAAAGACACGGGCTGCGGGGTGAATGCAGCAGATCAGCGAATGCCAGGGTGACCTGCCATTCGCTTTTTATTGCCCGCTATCAGGCAGCCAGGGCCAGGTCGTCGACCTGGGACTGGACGCCGACGGCGGTGGCCGAAGCAGCGTTGATGGCTGCGGTGATGTCGGCGAAGGTGTTGTCGGTGGACACGCCATAGGTAGCCAGCAGAGTGTCCAGCACGCCTTCCAGGGCAGAAGTGTTGCCCTGCATCAGGCCGAAAATGGTCTGGTGCACTTCGTTGCCGGTACGGCCGGCACCCAGCGCGGAATCCAGGTCAAGACCAGCGAAGGTGACCACGTCCTGTTGCAGGGTGAAATCGCTACCCTGACCGCCACCCAGTTCATAGCCCAGCGACACCTCGTCCAGTGCACCCCACAGGTAGTGGTTGAAGTTGCTGCCGGACGGAACCCCAGGGGTGAACACATAGTGCAGGCCATTGGCGGTATCGCTACCGGCAATGAATGCGTAGTCGGAGCCGTTGGCACCATGGGTGGCGTACTCGCTGCCGTCGTAGGTGCCGGTGTTGAAGCCACCCGTGTTGCTGGTGCCATGACCTGCGGTAGCGAATCCGGTGGCCCACTCCGACAGGTACTGGTCGACGGTGTAGTTGGCGAAGACGGCATCGTAAGTAACGGAAAGGCTCATAACTGTTCCTCTGAACGTTTTGGTGGTTTGACGAAGGCTCCTGCCCTCGTTTTTGTCCTGAAGGACAAAATCGTTGATTGCAACAAATCAGAACTTGTATTCCAGCATCCCGGTCAGGGTGCGCCCGCGAGCCAGGGACAGGTTGTTGACGTCGCCCATGGCGACGAAATAGGCCTGGTCGGTGGCGTTCTCCAGGGCCAGGGTCAGGTTGACCTGCGGGGTCATCCAGTAGCTGGCGAACAGGTCGTAGACCTTGTATTTCGGCCAAAGGGCCTGGTCGAGGTTGGCGTAGGTCGGGGTGTCCAGGTTGGCCCCGTTGCCTTTGCTGTAGCGCAGGCGGCCGCCGACATCGAGGGTGTTGTCGAGGAAGCGCATGCCCAGGGTCAGCGAGCCGCGATCGGCCGGCATGTAGGTGGCGTTGCCCATGATGTTGCCGCAGGTGATCTGGTTGCTCATGGCGTCGTTGGGGACCGCCTGGTTGACCGCGAACTGACGCATCACGATGCGGTTGCCGACCTGGACCGCGCGGGTCACCGTACCGACGCGCACGGTGCTTTTCGCCCCGCCCATGTAGAACTGCTGCGAACAGAAGTCGTTGGTGCCGATCATGTGGGTGTAGGAGAGCCGGCCGTAGTAGCGGCCTGCGTCGTAGTCCAGGGAATATTCGACACCCCTGAAGCGGGTGGTCTCTTCGTTGTTCTGGTAAGCCATCCGGCCCAGGCCGATGCCCGAAGCGGTTTCGTCCGGCAGGCTGACGTTGACGTCGAGAAACGAGAAGTTGTCGATCCGCGTATCGAAGTACGCCACTTTCAAGCCAAAGCGGTCGCCATCACGCAGCAGCGATTCCTTGAAAATATTGAAGCCGAGCTCCCAATCGTGAGAGGTCTCCGGCTTGAGATACGGGTTGGGATACACCATCTCGGCGCCGCCGCCAGCATGCGGACGACCGGTCATGAACACCTCCGTGACCGCCGGCGAACGCCAGCCACGCCCCCAGCGGGTATAGAGCTGCAACCAGTCCACTCCCGGCTTGACGGCGATGCCGAAGGTCGGCGAGAAGCGACCCTGCTCGGTGGTTTCATCAAAGATCAGATGCTGCTGGCTCTTGACTACCCCACCTGCCTCATAGGGGCCTTCGGGAAACATCCAGAGCGTCATGCCGCTTTCGCCACTCAGTCGATAACGGTCATAGCGCAGCCCGGCGTCCAGGGTCAGCCAGTCGTCATGTTCATACTGCGCCTGGGCAAAGAGGCTAGCGGTCAGCTTCTTGCCCTCCGGGGTAGCCCCTTGCACATAGGGATAGGCCTGCTCGTTGGCCGCCGGAACCCGGTCGGTCGACGGCTTGAACTCGTCCTGGAACAGCTCGGTGCCGTACTCCAGAGTCAGCTTGTCCTTGGCGCCAATATAGAAGCGCGAAGTGTTCTGCAGTTGCAGACCCCAGGTGTCGGTCTGGAAGCGGTCGTTGTAGTCGGGAAACCAGTTGCCGCTGCTGAGGCTCGCGGTGCTGGCGGCGTTCCAGCGGTCCATGCGGGTACGTACGAAGTAGACTTTCGCCTTCACATCGATCAGATCGTTGTCAGGGCTGAAGCTGTAGTCGATCGAAGCATTCTTCGCGTTGAGGTCGGTAGCGCCGCTGCGCTGGTAGTAGAACGAGTCATTCTCGTAATCGAACCAGGTCCAGGAGTCCTTGCTGTCGGTATCGGTCTCGATGTAGTTGAACTGCACACGCTGGTCGTGGGGCAGGTTGAGCCCGACCTTGAGCAGGCGCGAACGGGTCACGCTGCCCATGTCGCCCACCTCGTCTTCCACCCAGTCGTTCCAGGCCTTCGGCCAGAGTTCACGGGCACGGATCTGGGTGCCGAGGTTGTCCTTGTCGTTGCTGCCGGCGCGGTAGTCACCGAAGTGCCGCTCGCTGACACCGAGCAGCAGGTCGCCCACTTCGTTGCCGAAGGCGAACAGCGCGCTGCCGTTGAAATAGGTGCCATTGCCCAGTTCACCGATGCCATGGCCGGCGCGGATGCGGCCGCCGTACTCCTTGTCCGGCCCGAGGAACTCGCTGGCCTGCACGGTGTTGAAACTGGCGATACCGCCCAGCACGCCGGCGCCGCCCATGCCCGACTGCGAGCCCTTTTCGATGTCGACCGAGCTGATGAACTCCGGGTCCACCACCATGATGCCGTTGCGCTGCTGGTGGCCGTTGACGTTGAAGTTCTGGCGCATGCCGTCGATGTTCATGTTGACCCGGCCGTAGTCCTGCACGCCGCGGATGTTCACCGAGAGGCCCTGGTCGCGCTGGTTGACCGCGGTGTAGACGCCGGCGGTTTCTTCCAGCATGTCGGCGGCATGGCGTGGCGGGCGCTTGTCGATCTGCTCGCGGGTGATCACCGCTACCGAGCGCGGCGTGGTGTAGACCCAGTCACCGTCGCCCCGGGACTGGATGCGGGTGGCGCCCAGTTCCATGGACTTGCCGTCGTCGCTCAGGCGCTCCAGGCCGACCTGATCATTGCCGGTGAAGCGGTAGCGCACCGGATTGCCGCCCAGCAGTACGGCCAGCCCTTCCTGCGAGGTGTGCTCGCCGTGCAGCCCTTCGCTGCGCAGGCCGGCCAGCTTGCGGCTATCGAAGAACACCTGGACCTTGGCCTGCTCGGCGAAGGCCAGTACGGCGCTGTCCAGGGATTGGGCCGGGATGTCGAAGCGAATCAGCGCAGTGCGCTGGGTCGATCCGCTGTTCTGCTCGACCGCCTGTACCGCACCGATCCCCATCGGCAGGATGCAGGCACCCAGCAGCAGATTGCAGGTCAGGGCAATCCGGTTGAGGCGCAAATGTCGTTGTTGTGGAGTGGTCACTTCGTGCTGCTCGCTGTGTTGGCGTTTTCTAGTAATGAAAATCAATCTCAACAATCAGACGAGCGGGGTGGGAAAAGTCAGTAAATAAATTTTTGGGGAATCTGGGAGAGGGGTCGGGAGGCAGGATTTGCAGGGGGTTTGAGGGCCTCATCGCTGGCAAGCCAGCTCCCACAGAGTCAGCGGCACGCGGTCACTGTGGGAGCTGGCTTGCCAGCGATGAGGTCCTGAAGAACAGCGAAGGTCTTTCAGTAGATCAGGGTCAACCCAGGCAGATCGACCCGCTTGACCTTGAGCTCATCGGTCAGCATCACCAGCGCCTGGTCGAGGTTGTCGAGACGGAACATGCCACTCACTTCCCGTCGCGCCAGCGCGGCATCGGTGATCACGACATGCCCGCCACGGTAGCGGTTGATCTGCTCGGCCACCTGGGCCAGCGGCTCGCGCTCGAAGATCAGCAAGCCACGCTGCCAGGCGCTGGCCCGGCGCGGGTCCTGCTCCGGCCAGGGGCGGATCCCCTGCTGCGGGTCATAGCGCAGGCTCTTGCCTTCCTCCAGCACTCGCTCGGCGACACCACTGGCCGGCGCTTCGAGAAGGCTCACCCGGGTGGCGTGTTCGAGCATGCCGACCCAGCCACCCTGCCCCTCGCCGCCAACCACGAAGCGCGTGCCCAGTGCCCGGGTGGTCGCGCCGGCGTACTCGACGACAAAAGGCCGTGTCTCCTTGCCGGCCATCGGCGCGGCCTCGAACACCGCGTCCCCGGACAACAGGCGCACCCGTCGTTCGCTGTCGCTGTAGGCAAGGCTGATGGCGGTGCCGCTGTCGAGGTCGACCTTGCTGCCGTCGGGCAGGCTGACCTGGCGGATCTCGCCTCGCCCGGTGACGTAGTCGGCATTCAGGCGCAGGACGATTTCCGGGCCGCGATCCACGACGAATACCGCAACCAGCAGCGCGGCGGCGGTACTGGCGACCCAGCGCAGGCGCGAACGCCGACGGCGACCGGCCACTGGCCGAGGCACGCCAGGCAATGCCGCCGGGGTCACCTGCGGCTCGTCCAGATGCCCGAGGCGCCCCAGGTCGCTCCAGGTCGCCTGGGCGAAGGCCAAGGCCCGGGCATGGCGTGGGTCACGCTCGCGCCATTCGGCCAAGGCCTGGGTCTGCGCGGGACTCAGGCCTCCGGCGTCCAGCAATACCGCCCACTCGGCGGCCTGCTCGCGGATTGCTTGCTCTGGCGGGATCTGGCTGCTCACACGGTTCTCTCGAATTCTGCTTATGTAAAGGCTGACGTCTGAAGGCACATTTCCCAGTAAACCGTTCGTCATCCGGGTTCCTGCAAACACTGCATCACATAGGCCAGCGCCTTGGAAAGGTGCTTCTGCACCGAGCTGTCGGAGATCTCCAGGCGCCTGGCGACCTCGGCGTGGGTCAGCCCTTCGAGGCGGTTGAGACGGAAGATTTCCCGGGTGCGCGGCGGCAGGTCGTTCATCGCCGCGCGCAGGCGGCGCATATGCTGTTCCGCGGCGGTGCTGTCTTCCAGGCCGGGGCTGTCTTCGACAATGCCTTCGAGGGCTTCGTGGGGCACCAGGTCGGTCTTGCGCCGCTGTTGCTGGCGCATGTGGTCGATCATCAGGTTGTGCGCCGTGCGGTAGAGGTACGCCGGCGTATTGTCGATGCGCTCGCTGGCCTGCTGCTCGGCCAGGCGCAGGAAGCTTTCCTGCACCAGGTCGGCGGCCAGCTGCGGGTCGCGCACCTTGCGCGTGAGCAGGCCCTGCAGGGTTTTCGCGTGCTTGAGGAACAGGCGCTTGAGGTCGGACTCCGCCACGCGAACTCCAGGAGGCTATCGGGAAGGAGGCGCCATGCTACTCGTTAGTGAGAATCACTTGCAAGAAGCCCTTCCCTGCCGACCTATTCTTCGAACAAGGCGTCGAGGGCCTGTTCCAGACGGGTAACCGCCACCACCTGCAAGCTCGCCGGGGCCTCCTTCGGCGCGTTGCCCTTGGGCACGATGGCGCGCTTGAAGCCGTGCTTGGCGGCTTCCTTCAAGCGCTCCTGGCCGCTTGGCACCGGGCGTACCTCACCCGACAGACCCACCTCGCCGAACACCAGCAAACCCTGGGACAGCGACTTGTTGCGCAGGCTCGACATCACCGCTGCGAGCAGCGCCAGGTCGGAAGCGGTTTCCAGCACCTTGACCCCGCCAACCACGTTGAGAAACACGTCCTGGTCGTGGGTGGGGATGCCACCGTGGCGATGCAGCACCGCCAGCAGCATGGCCAGGCGGTTCTGGTCGAGGCCGAGGGTGACCCGGCGCGGGTTGGCCAGGTGGCTGTCGTCCACCAGCGCCTGGACCTCCACCAGCATCGGCCGGGTCCCTTCCCAGGTGGCCATGACCACGCTGCCCGGCACTTCGTCCTGGGTTCGGGTAAGGAAGATCGCCGAAGGGTTGGACACTTCCTTCAGACCGCGATCGGTCATGCCGAACACGCCGAGTTCGTTGACCGCGCCGAAGCGGTTCTTCACCGCCCGCAGCAAACGCAGGCGGCCGTCGGACTCGCCTTCGAAATACAGCACGGTGTCGACCATGTGCTCCAGCACCCGCGGGCCGGCCAGGGCGCCTTCCTTGGTGACGTGGCCGACCAGGAAGATCGCCGTGCCACTCTGCTTGGCGTAGCGCACCAGCAACGCGGCACTCTCGCGGACCTGGGCGACGCCGCCCGGTGCCGATTGCAGTTGCTCGGTGAAGATGGTCTGGATCGAGTCGATCACCATGACCTTGGGCTTCTCGCTGCGCGCCGTGGCGATGATGCTTTCGATGCAGGTCTCGGTCATCACCCGCAGCTTGTCCAGCGGCAGCCCCAGGCGCCGGCCGCGCATGGCCACCTGCTGCTGCGACTCCTCGCCGGTGACGTACAGCGCCGGCATGCGCGCAGCGATATGACAAAGGGTCTGCAGGAGGATGGTGGACTTGCCGATGCCCGGATCGCCGCCGATCAGCACCACCGAACCGTCCACCAGGCCGCCGCCGAGTACCCGGTCGAGTTCGGCACTGGCGGTGGAGAACCGCGGAATTTCCTCGATGGAGACTTCGGCGAGGGTCTTGATCTGCGCCTGCTGCCCGGCCCAGCCGGTGCGACCGCTGGGCGCGGCCGCGCCGCCGCTCTCGATCATGGTTTCGGTGAGGGTGTTCCAGGCGCCGCATTCACTGCATTGGCCGGCCCATTTGGGGAAGGTCGCACCGCACTCGGTGCAGCCGTACAAGCGCTTGGCCTTGGCCATGGGCAATCTCCTGGAAAAAGTCGCCATGATAGCCGCCGCGCCGGGAATGGCGCCAATCGCGACCAAACCAATGGCTATGAGCGGGGTCATTTGTAGCGGACGCAGCGCATGAAGCCACAGGCTGAATTACACTGCGTCGACCCCCTTCAATTGTTACAAGGAATAAACCATGGGCATGATCAGTGAATTCAAAGCCTTTGCGGTCAAGGGCAATGTGGTCGACATGGCCGTCGGTATCATCATCGGCGCAGCATTCGGCAAGATCGTTTCGTCTTTTGTCGGCGACGTGGTGATGCCACCGTTGGGCCTGATCATTGGCGGGGTGGATTTCAGCGACCTGGCGATCACCCTCAAGGCCGCGCAAGGGGACGTACCAGCAGTGGTGCTGGCCTACGGCAAGTTCATCCAGACAGTGATCGATTTCGTGATCGTGGCATTCGCCATCTTCATGGGCGTGAAGGTGATCAACCGCCTGAAGCGCGAAGAGGCCGTGGCGCCAAGCGTGCCGCCAGCGCCGACGCCGCAGGAGACCCTGCTGACCGAGATTCGTGATCTGCTCAAGGAACAGAACAACAAGCCCTGAAGAGTCCGGGCTCTTCGCGGGCAAGCCACGCTCCTGCAGGGCCCGCTTACGGTAGGAGCGTGGCTTGCCCGCGAAGGACCGCAACGCGGTCCCACAGGTTTACCAGTAAGTCTCCACCGCCACCTGCCCCGGCCGCCGGCTCAGGCTCAGGTTCAAGCCGCGGGCCTTCAGCACCTGCCGGGTGTCGTCGATCATCTGCGGGTTGCCGCACAGCATCACTCGCGAATGCTCCGGAATCAGTTCCAGACCCGCTGCGCGCTCCAGCTCGCCGTTCTCGATCAGGGTAGTGATCCGGCCGTTCAGGGCACCGGGATGCTGCTCGCGCGTGACCACCGGGATGAACTGCAGCTTGCCGGCGTACTCGGCCAGGTACTCGCGCTGCTCCAGTCCGGCGATCAGGTCCAGGTAGGCCAGCTCGCGGGCTTCACGTACCGAGTACACCAGCTTGATGGTTTCGAAACGTTCCCAGGCCTCGAAGTCCTGGAGGATGGAGAGAAACGGTGCGATCCCCGTGCCGGTGGCCAGCAGCCAGAGATCACGGCCATCGACGAAGCGGTCGAGGGTCAGATAACCGAAGGCCTGGCGGTCGATCAGCAGCTCGTCACCTTCGCGCAAACGGCTCAGTTCACTGGTGAACTCGCCGCCAGGGACGACGATGGAATAGAAGTCCAGGTGCTCGTCGAACGGCGACGACACCATCGAATAGGCCCGCCAGACCACGCTGCCATCGGCCTTGGTCACGCCCAGGCGGGCAAACTGGCCGGCACGAAAGCGGAAACCGGCATCGCGGGTGGTACGCAGGCTGAACAGGCTGGAGGTCAGCGGCTGGACGTCGAGGAGGGTCTGGCGGGTGTATTTCTCCGCACTGGCAGTCATGGTTCGCTCCACAAATCAGGTTCGCCCAGTTTCGCCCAAAGCCGTAGGAATAAACACCGCCGGATTGTAGTGGCTTGCCGATTCAGGAAAACGAAATGAATACACAATTCGTTTAGCGCAACTGTCTTTTGTTAACCATGACCTGGATCAACTTATAGCGAAAAAAACCAATTGCTTTGTAGGACAATTCCTATACTCAGCTGACGTCAACCGCTCGATTGGATCCATGCAACAGGGAGCAACATGCAAATGCCGCATTGGAAGCAGGAGCAGCTTGAAAACCTGATCGCGCAGCAGGACCCCGAACGTATCTTCGAATCCGCCCTATGCCTGGCGCAACAACTGGACATGGAGTACCTGAGCCTGGTGGTACAGAGCCAGGCCAGCGGCATGACCCCGCAGATCATCATGTTCAACAACTACTCCGCCGAGTGGAACGCCCACTACCAGGCCTGCAACTACCTGACCCAGGACCCGACCTTCTACCACTGCCGTCACTCGCTGATCCCCTTGCTCTGGGAAGACAGCGTATTCCGCGAGTCGCCGCAACTGCGCGAGGACGCCAAGGCCCACGGCCTGACCCATGGCTGGAGCCAGGCGGCCCACGATATCCGTGGCAACAACAGCGTACTCAGTCTGGTGCGCAGCAAAACCCCGATCACCCTCAACGAGTTCTATGACAAGACCGGCCAGGCCCTGTGGCTGTGCAATGTCATGCATACGGTCATGGTCGAACGCATCAATCCCCTGCAACCCAATGGCTTCGGCCTGTCCGAGCGCGAGCGCGAAGTGTTGAAGTGGTCCGCCGCCGGCAAGACCGCCTCCGATATCGCCTGCATCCTGACCCTGTCGCAGAGCACGGTGAACTTCCATATCCGCAGCGTCATCACCAAGATGCGCGCCAGCAACAAGGCCGGTGCCGTGGCCGCCGCCGCGATGCACGGGCTGCTCTGACCCCGCTGGACGCCAAAGCCCTGTAGAATCGGCGCCCGACTGCCGCTGTCCGGCAGTGCACAGCCATGCCCCAGAGCCTCCTACCATGCCTTTGCTGACCAGCCCCTTCGCCCAGCTCGACCTGATCCGCCAGCCCGACTACGCCAACGATCCCCTTCAAGCCTTCGACGCCGCCGACGAATACCTGCTGGAACACCTGGCTGCCCAGGGCCTGCCCGCCGGTGCCCGGGTGCTGGTGCTCAACGACAGCTTCGGCGGCCTGGCCATCAGCCTGCGCGGGCACTTTGCGGTGACCAGCAGCGGCGACTCCTTCCTCGCCCGCCTGGGCCTGGAAAAGAACCTGCCGCGCAATGACCAGCCGTGGGATGGCGTGACCTTCGTCCCGGCCAGCGAGACCTGGCAGGGGCCGTTCGACCACGTGCTGGTACGCGTGCCCAAGACCCTGGCGCTGCTGGAAGAACAACTGATTCGCCTGCAAGGTCACCTGGCCCCGGGCGCGAAGGTGGTTGCCGGGGCGATGATCAAGCATCTGCCACGGGCCGCCGGTGATCTGCTGGAGCAGTACATCGGCCCGATGCAAGCGTCGCTGGCACAGAAAAAAGCGCGGCTGCTGGTCGCCACCGTCGAGGACAAGCCCCTCGCCGTGTCGCCCTACCCGACCCGCTACCGCCTGGACAAGCCGGCGCTGGAACTGGTCAACCACGCCAATGTGTTCTGCCGCGAAGGGCTGGACATCGGCACCCGCGCCTTCCTCCCGCACCTGCCGCGCAACCTGGGCAGCGCCCGGGTCGCCGACCTCGGCTGCGGCAATGGCGTGCTGGCGATCGCCAGTGCGCTGGACAATCCACAGGCGCAGTACACCCTGGTGGACGAGTCCTATATGGCGGTGCAGTCGGCGGCGCAGAACTGGCAGGCGGCGCTGGGGAATCGCGAGGTGGAGATCCGCGCGGCCGATGGCCTGGACGGCCAGCCGGCGAACTCCCTGGATGTGGTGCTGTGCAATCCGCCGTTCCACCAGCAGCAGGTGGTCGGCGATTTTCTCGCCTGGCGCATGTTCCAGCAGGCCCGCGAGGCACTGGTGGTGGGTGGGGCCCTGTATATCGTCGGCAACCGCCATCTGGGTTACCACACCAAGCTGGCGCGGCTGTTCCGGGGCGTGGAGCAGGTGGCGGCGACGCCGAAGTTCGTGATTCTCAAGGCGCGGAAGTAGGCTGAGCATTTGAGGGCCTCATCGCTGGCAACGCCAGCTCCCACAGTTTCCGCGGTGCACGCAATCCCTGTGGGAGCCGGCGTTGCCGGCGATGAGGCCATCAGCAACAACAAACAGCCTTAGTGCGTGCTCAACCCCGCCGCACTCATGAACATCCGCATCAGCCACGCCACCACCCCCAGGGTGGCGACACTGGCGCCCCAGATCAGCGCCAGCCAGCCGAGCCGCTGCCACAGCGGCTTTTTCTCGGGTTCGAAGGTGTCTTTGCCAGTCATGCCCCGATCCTCCTAGTGATAGCCGTCTTCGTGGGTGACCTTGCCGCGGAACACGTAGTAGCTCCAATAGGTGTACCCGAGGATGAACGGCAGGATGAACAGCGTGCCCACCAGCATGAAGCCCTGGCTCTGCGGCGGCGCCGCGGCGTCCCAGATGGAGATCGCCGGCGGGATGATGTTCGGCCACAGGCTGATGCCCAGGCCGCTGTAGCCGAGGAAGATCAGCACCAGGGTGAGCAGGAACGGCGTGTAGTGGGCATTGCGCGCCACCGCCCGGAGCAGGCCGTAGAAGGTCACCAGCACCAGCAGCGGCACCGGCATGAACCACAGCAGGTTGGGCATGCTGAACCAGCGATGGGCGATGTCCGGGTAGGCCAGCGGCGTCCACAGGCTGACGATGCCGATCACCGCCAGCAGCACCAGGGCCAGCGGCCGCGCCAGGTTGTGCATCTGCTCCTGCAGCTTGCCCTCGGTCTTCATGATCAGCCAGGTGCAGCCGAGCAAGGCGTAGGCGACGATCAGGCCGAGGCCGGAGAAGATGGCGAACGGCGTCAGCCAGTCGAGGGTACCGCCGGCATAGCGGCGGTCGACCACCTTGAAGCCCTCGATGAAGGCGCCCAGCGCCACGCCCTGGAAGAAGGTCGCCACCAGCGAACCCCAGATGAACGCCTTGTCCCACAGGTGGCGCTTGTCGGCCTTGGCCTTGAAACGGAACTCGAAGGCCACGCCGCGGAAGATCAACCCCACCAGCATCAGGATCAGCGGCAGGTACAGGGCTTCCAGCACCACCGCATAGGCCAGCGGGAAGGCGCCGAACAGCGCCGCACCACCCAGCACCAGCCAGGTCTCGTTACCGTCCCAGACCGGCGCGACGGTGTTCATCATCACGTCGCGGTCGCTGTCGCCCTTGACGAAGGGGAAGAGGATGCCGATGCCGAGGTCGAAGCCGTCCATGACCACGTACATCATGACCCCGAAGATGATGATCACGGCCCAGATCAGCGGAAGATCGATACCCATGATTCAGTTCTCCTTGCTCAGGCGGGCGCCTTCCGGCTGGTCGTCGTCGGCAGCGGACAGCGGCCGTGCCGGGGTGCGTGGCTGGCCGGGGCCGCCGGGGTTGGTTTCCTCGCCCTCGCCGGTCTTCGGCCCCTTGCGCACCAGGCGCATCATGTAGCCCAGGCCGGCGCCGAACAGGGCGAAATAGACCACCACAAAGAGGATCAGGGTGATGCCCAGTTGCGCATAGCTGTGGTTGGACGCGCCGTCGGCGGTGCGCATCAGCCCGTAGACCACCCACGGCTGACGCCCGACTTCGGTGGTGAACCAGCCGGCGAGAATGGCGATCAGCCCGGACGGGCCCATCCACAAGGTCAGATAGAGGAACGGCCGCGAGCTGTACAGGGTGCCGCGCTTGCGCAGCCACAGGCTCCACAGGCCGACGAAGATCATCAGGAAGCCGAGCCCGACCATGATGCGGAACGACCAGAACACCACGGTGGAGTTGGGCCGATCCTCCGGCGGGAAGTCCTTCATCGCCGGGACCTGCTTGTCCAGGCTATGGGTGAGGATCAGGCTGCCCAGCGCCGGGATCTCCAGCTTGAAGTGGGTGGTCTCGGCCTTCATGTCGGGGATGCCGAAGAGGATCAGCGGGGTCGGCTCGTCGCCGACGTTCTCCCAGTGGCCTTCAATGGCGGCGATCTTCACCGGCTGGTGCTTGAGGGTGTTGAGGCCGTGGAAGTCACCGATCACCGCCTGGATCGGCGCGACGATCAGGGCCATCCACATGGCCATCGAGAGCATCTTGCGGATCGCCGGGTTATCGCGCCCGCGCAGCAGGTGCCAGGCCGCCGAGGCGCCAACGAAGAAGGCGGTAGCGACGAACGCGGCGGTAGCCATGTGCATCAGGCGGTAGGGGAAGGACGGGTTGAAGATCACCGCCAGCCAGTCCACCGGAATCACCCGGCCGTCGATGATCTCGTAGCCCTGTGGCGTCTGCATCCAGCTGTTGGAGGCGAGGATCCAGAAGGTCGAAACCAGCGTGCCGATCGCCACCATCACCGTGGCGAAGAAGTGCAGGCCACGGCCGACGCGGTTCCAGCCGAACAGCATGACGCCGAGGAAGCCGGCTTCGAGGAAGAACGCGGTGAGCACCTCGTAGGTCAGCAAGGGCCCGGTGACCGCACCGGCGAAGTCGGAGAAGCGGCTCCAGTTGGTACCGAACTGATAGGCCATGACCAGCCCGGAGACCACCCCCATGCCGAAGTTGACGGCAAAGATCTTCGACCAGAAATGGTAGAGGTCGCGGTAGACCGCTTCGTTGGTTTTCAGCCACAGGCCTTCGAGCACCGCGAGATAGCTGGCGAGGCCGATGGTGATGGCAGGGAAAAGAATGTGAAAGGACACGGTGAACGCGAACTGCATTCGGGCGAGATCGAGGGCCTCTGATCCGAACATGGTGCTTCCTCTGTCAGGTAAACCGGCGTCAGGGTCCGTTGCCTTGACGCCAACTGCCCCTGTGGTGGTGGAGTGCGACCATTTGGATTTGTTCTGAAAATTTCCCACCGCAGGGATTGGCGGCCTGCTGGCCTGCCGCTGGCGACGGAGATAGTTGCAAAAACAACTATTGATCCAGGTCAACGACAGGAAGAAAGGATAGTCCCGAAGCAGCCCGTCGGTTGTGTGGTGCGTTGCCGCGTGACCGGTTGCCTCACCCTCTTTACGAAAACGTGAAACGGTGCGCTCACCGCACGGCTTTCATGTTTGCTTGCAACCTTTTGTTACAGCTCGGTGGTACGCTGCCCCCTCCCTCCCCCATGAAGACCCCGCGCTCACCCATGTCTGCCCAGGCTCCGTTGTTGCTGCGTCATCACCGTCCTTTCCTGTCGTTCTGGCTGGCCCGGGTGTTTACCGCCAGCGGTTTCCAGATGCTCACCGTGGCCATCGGCTGGCACCTCTACCAGTTGACCGGCAACGTGCTCGACCTCGGCCTGGTGGGCCTGGTGGAATTCGCCCCGCGGGTTCTGTTCATGCTGCACACCGGGCACGTCGCCGACCGCTACGACCGGCGTCGCGTCGCCGCGCTGTGCCAGAGCCTGCAGGCGTTGATCGCGCTGTCCCTGGCGATTGCCAGCACCACCGATTCGGTGAGTCGCGAGCTGATCTTCATCCTCGCCTTCCTGCTCGGTAGCGCGCGCTCCTTCGAGATGCCGGCGACCCAGGCGCTGCTGCCCAACGTGGTACCGCCGGAGCTGTTCCCCCGGGCGGTGGCGGCGTCAGCCTCGGCGATGCAATCGGCGACCATCGTCGCTCCGGCGCTGGGTGGTTTTCTCTATGCCTTCGGCAGCGTCTGGGTGTATGGCCCGACCGTATGCCTGTACGTGATCGCCTGCTGCCTGACCCTCAGCCTGACCTCGCGCCAGGTGCCGCTGAGCCAGGGCCGCGCCAGCATCGAGTCGCTGCTGGCGGGGATCCGCTTTATCCGCAGCCGTCCGGACATCCTCGGGGCGATCTCCCTCGACCTGTTCGCCGTGCTGCTCGGTGGCGCCACGGCGTTGTTGCCGGTGTTCGCCAAGGACATCCTGCTTACCGGCGCCTGGGGCCTGGGCCTGCTGCGCTCGGCTCCGGCGGTGGGGGCGCTGCTGATGTCGTTGTGGCTGGCGCGCTTCCCGGTGGAGCGCAAGGTCGGCCGGGTGATGTTCACGGCGGTCGGGGTGTTCGGCGTGGCGACCATCGCCTTCGGCTTGTCCACCTCGTTCTGGTTCTCCCTGGCGGTGCTCGCCGTGCTGGGTGCGGCGGACATGATCAGCATGGTGATCCGCGGCGCCTTCGTGCAGCTGGAGACGCCGGACGAGATGCGCGGGCGGGTCAGTGCGGTGAACGGGTTGTTCATCGGTGCGTCGAACCAGTTGGGCGAATTCGAGTCGGGGGTGACCGCGCACTGGTTCGGCACCGTGCCTGCGGTGGTCATGGGCGGGGTCGGCACGCTGGTAGTGACCGGGGTGTGGATCAAGCTGTTCCCGACCCTGGCGGGGCGGGATCATATGCATACCCGACGGTCGGACGCCTAACCCCCGAACACTGCAAAACCCTGTGGGAGCTGGCTTGCCAGCGATGAGGCCAGACCAGGCAACATCATTGCTCTTGCCGGCCTAATCGCTGGCAAGCCAGCTCCCACAGGGTTGGTGGTGTTCCCCTACCCTTCCCGTTGGACGCATTACCCTCTGCCAGCCATGCTGGTATGATGCGCGGCTTTTTTTCCGGCCCAGGGGAAAGCGCGCCAAGGCGCTTTGTGCTTTTCTGACTGAGCCGACAATTTCTGGCGCCGATCGCGCCACGGGGAGCAGGACATGCTGGAAAGGCTGTTTCAACTGAAAGCACACAATACGAATGTGCGGACCGAGATCCTGGCGGGCGTGACCACGTTCCTGGCCATGGCCTACATTCTCTTCGTCAACCCGAGCATCCTCGGCGAGACCGGCATGGACAAGGGCGCGCTGTTCGTCGCCACCTGCCTGGCTGCGGCCATCGGCTCCACCACCATGGGCCTGATCGCCAACTACCCGATCGCCCTGGCCCCGGGCATGGGCCTGAACGCCTTCTTCACCTACACCGTGGTCCTGCACATGGGCCACACCTGGCAGGTGGCGCTGGGGGCGGTATTCATCTCGGCGGTGCTGTTCTTCCTGCTGTCGATCTTCCGCATCCGCGAGTGGATCGTGAACAGCATCCCGCTACCGCTGCGCTCGGCCATCGCTGCCGGTATCGGCCTGTTCCTGGCACTGATCGCCCTGCATAACGCGGGCATCGTCGTCGATAACCCGGCAACCCTGGTGGGCCTGGGCGACCTCAAGCAGCCAGCACCGATCCTCGCCACCCTGGGCTTCTTCCTGATCGTCGCCCTGGAAGCCATGAAGGTCCGTGGCGCAGTGCTGATCGGCATTCTCGCCGTGACCGTCGCCGCCATCGCCCTGGGCGTTACCCCGTTCGGCGGGGTGATGTCGATGCCGCCGTCGCTGGCACCGACCTTCCTGCAACTGGACATCAAGGGCGCTCTGGACGTCGGTCTGGTCAGCGTGATCTTCGCCTTCCTGTTCGTCGACCTGTTCGACAACTCCGGCACCCTGATCGGCGTGGCCAAGCGCGCCGGCCTGATGCGCAAGGACGGCCACATGCCGAAGATGGGCCGCGCCCTGATCGCCGACAGCACCGCGGCCATGGCCGGTTCGCTGCTGGGCACCTCGACCACCACCAGCTACATCGAGTCGGCAGCAGGCGTCAGTGCCGGCGGCCGCACCGGCCTGACCGCCATCGTGGTCGCCATCCTGTTCCTGCTGGCGCTGTTCTTCGCCCCGCTGGCGGGTAGCGTGCCAGCCTTCGCCACCGCCCCGGCGCTGCTGTTCGTCGCCGTGCTGATGGCCTCGGGCCTGGCGGAAATCGACTGGGAAGACATCACCGAAGCTGCACCAGTGATGATCACCGCCCTGGCCATGCCGCTGACCTACTCGATCGCCAACGGCATCGCCTTCGGCTTTATCTCGTGGACCGCCATCAAGCTGCTGTCCGGCCGCCGCCAGGACCTCAATCCGGCGCTGGTGATCCTTTCCATCCTGTTCGTCATCAAGCTGGGCTGGTTCAACGCATGAGTGCCGTTTTCGACCCCTCCACCTACGACCAGCAACTCGCGGCCAAGGTCGAGCGCCTGCGCGAACTGCTGGCGCCGTTCGACGCGCCGGAGCCGGCGGTGTTCGACTCGCCGCGCGAGCATTACCGCCTGCGCGCCGAGTTCCGCCTGTGGCGCCAGGACGGCCAGCGGCATTACGCGATGTTCGCTCCGGGAGAGAAGAACTCGCCGATCCTGATCGACGACTTCCCCATCGCCAGCCTGCGCATCAACGAGCTGATGCCACGGATGAAAAGCGCCTGGCAGGCCAGCGACGCCCTGAGCAACAAGCTGTTCCAGGTGGAGTTCCTCACCACCCTGGCCGGCGATGCGATGGTCACCCTGTGCTATCACCGTCCGCTGGACGAAGCCTGGGAAGCCGCCGCGAAGCAACTGGCCGAAGAGCTGGGCGTGAGCATCATCGGCCGGTCGAAAGGCAAGCGCCTGGTGATCGGTCGCGATTATGCGGTGGAGGAATTGCAGGTCGCCGGTCGCACCTTCCGTTATCGCCAGCCGGAGGGCGCATTCACCCAACCCAACGGCCAGGTCAACCAGAAGATGCTGGGCTGGGCCTACGAGGCCCTGGGCCAACGCGAGGACGATCTGCTGGAGCTGTATTGCGGCAACGGCAACTTCACCCTGCCGCTGGCGACCCGGGTGCGCAACGTGCTGGCTACCGAGATCAGCAAGACCTCGGTGAATGCTGCCCTGCACAACCTCGATGACAACGCTGTGGATAACGTCAGGCTGGTGCGCCTGTCGGCCGAAGAGCTGACCGAGGCGCTGAATGAAGTGCGGCCGTTCCGCCGCCTGGAAGGCATCGACCTGAAGAGCTACCAGTTCGGTAGCGTCTTCGTCGACCCGCCGCGTGCCGGGATGGACCCGGATACCTGCGAGCTGACCCGGCGTTTCGACAACATCCTGTACATCTCCTGCAACCCGGAGACGCTGGCGGCGAACATCGCCCAGTTGCATGACACGCACCGGGTCGAGCGGTGTGCGTTGTTTGACCAGTTCCCTTATACCCACCATATGGAGAGTGGGGTTCTGCTGGTTCGGCGGTGATCTTCCGGGCCCTATCGCTGGCAAGCCAGCTCCCACAGGGACTGGTGCACATCGCACCTTGTGGGAGCTGGCTTGCCAGCGATGAGGGCCGAAAGGTCAACACATGAGCAACGGCACCACCTGATCGGCATCGGTCAACGCCCCATGGTGCCCCAGCCAGCGACTCGCCGCCGGCTCCACCTCGCTGCGAATGATCCCCCCGCCCTCCTTCGGCACCACGATCAGGTCACCGATCCGCGCCTCGGCCTGGCTCAGCAGCACATCGCCGAACAGCCCGCCGGCAATGGCGTCCGCCTTGCTCAGCACCTGGTAGTGCTCCGCCAGCCGGTCCCGCCAGCGCGCCAGCACCCGGTCATGCGCCGCACCATCGACATAGACATGCCGCGCCCGGATGTCCCCGGCCAGCGCCCGCACCTCCTCCTGCAAACCGCTCTCCCGATCGAAGTCCACCACCTCGGCACTGTCCAGGCCGAGCATGCCGTGGTCGGCGGTGACCATCAGCCGCGCCCCTGGCGGCAGTTGCCGGTAGATCGCTTCGGCCAGCCGGTCGGCGACGCGCAATTGCGCCAGCCAGGCCTCGGAACCCGGGCCGAACAGGTGCCCGGCGAAATCCAGGTCGGCGAAGTAGGCGAAGCAGTAGGCCGGCGCATTGACGCTCAAGGCCTGCCGCACCAGTTCAGGGTAGGCGGCGTAGGACGGCGCGCCGAGCACCTGCGAGCCGCGGTAGATGGCCCTGGTGTAGGCCGAGTCGGCGTAGCGCGCGGGCATCACCGTGCTGATCCGCAGGCCCTGCTCGGTCGCTTGTTCCCAGGCGGTCTGCGGCACGATGAAACGCTCCGGCGGCGGCACCCCGACCACCGGGTTGCTGGCGAAGGGCGCGCAGGTCCAGGTCAACGGCGAAAACTCGCTGTCCTCATCGAGGGCGAAACTGCAACCGACGATGCCGTGAGCCCCACTGCCCAACCCCGAGGCCAGCGCCGCCAGGCTTGAGGCGGTAGTGGCGGGAAAGCCGACATGAAAGTGTCCTTCAGGGCGCATCAGGGCAGCCAGGAACGGCGCCTGCGCCGCATGCTCGCGCAGCAATGCGTGACCCAGCCCGTCGACCAGCAGCAGGCAGGTGGCCGAGGACGGCGCCAGTTCGAAGCTGTTGCGAAAACCCACCGCCCCCAGCGCAGCCAGAATCGACTGGCTCAGATTGGCCAGTCCGGGCCAGGTATTGCGCTGGGTGACGTCCATTACTGCCGCCATCTGCGAACCTCCTCCGTGGTCGAAGCAGAAGGTGTAGCACGACCCTGTTCGATCAGCGAACACTAAACGCGGCCAGCGCTTGATTCACGTTAACCAAACGGTACATTTTGTCGGAACTCCTTTTCCAATCGCCAAGAACAACAACGGAGTCTTACCGATGAATCTGGCCAAACCGCCCGGCATTCTCGCCGGCCTGATCGGCGCGGGCATCCAGGCCTCGCGCACCCCAGCGCTGCACGAACACGAAGGCGCCGCCCAGGGCCTGAATTACCTTTATCGCCTGATCGATCTCGACCAGCTCAAGCTCGACAGCACTGCCCTCGAAGAACTGCTGACCGCCGCCCAGTACATGGGCTTCACCGGCCTGAACATCACTTTCCCGTGCAAGCAGGCGATCCTGCCGCTGCTCGACGACCTGTCGCCGGAAGCCCGTGGCATCGGCGCGGTGAACACGGTGGTGCTGAAGGACGGTCGGCGCATCGGCCACAACACCGACTGCCTGGGCTTTGCCGAAGGTTTCCGCCGCGGCCTGGACGGCGTTTCGCGCCGGCACGTGGTGCAGATGGGTGCCGGCGGCGCCGGAGCGGCCGTGGCCCATGCCCTGCTCAGCGAAGGCGTGGAGCAGCTGAGCATCTTCGACGTGGAAAGCGAACGCGCCCAGGCCCTTGTGGATAACCTCAACCAGCACTTCGCAGGCAGCCGGGCCAAGGTGGGTCACGATCTGCAGAGCGCGATGAGCGCCGCCTGCGGCCTGGTCAACACCACGCCGATGGGCATGGCCAAGCTGCCTGGCATGCCGGTGCCGAAAGCCCTGCTGCGGGCGGAATTGTGGGTGGCGGAGATCGTCTACTTCCCGCTGGAAACCGAGTTGCTGAAGGAGGCCCGCGCCCTCGGCTGCCGCACCCTGAACGGCGCCACCATGGCGGTGTACCAGGCGGTCAAGGCGTTCGAGCTGTTCAGTGGCATTACCCCGGATCCGCTGCGGATGACCGAGCATTTCCACAGCCTCGGCAACTGAAACGAAGAACACCGCGGGGCAAGCCCGCGGTGTTTGAGGATCAGGCCTGCAGGTAGCGCAGGACCGATTCGCAGATCATTTCCTTGTGCCGGGCCTTGACGGCCTGGTCCTCGAAGTCGATCTGGAAGATTTCACCGAAGGTGTGGCGGTTGGACACCCGGTAGAAGCAGAACGAACTGATCAGCAGGTGCACGTCCAGCGCATCCAGCCCCGCGCGGAACAAGCCCTCGCTGGCCCCACGCAGCAGAATCTCGTTCAACGCCTTGAGCACCGTGTTGTTCATCGAGCGGATCGCCGACGACTGCTTGACGAACTCGCCGTGGTGCATGTTCTCGTTACACACGATGCGCACGAAATCGACGTTGCGGTCATGGTGGTCGAAGGTGAACTCGATCAGCCGGCGAATGCCCAGGCGCGGTTCCAGCTCGTCCAGGTGCAGGTTGCTCTCGGTGCTGCGGATATCGCCGTAGAGCTTCTCCAGCACCTCGACGTACAACTGCTCCTTGCTGTTGAAGTAGTAGTAGATCATCCGCTTGGAGGTCTGGGTGCGCTCGGCGATCGCGTCGACCCGGGCACCGGCCAGGCCCTGCTGGACGAACTCGGTGATTGCCGCCTGGAGAATGCTCTCGCGGGTTTTTTCCGGATTGTTCTTGCGACCTCTGCGCGGCGCGGTGTCCGGTGCTGCGTAAGGTGCTGTAGTTGTTGTCATACGGAGCTCGTGGCCATCGGTTAACGGCGCAATTATGGGCCCCGCATGCACCAGAAGAAAGCCTTGGGGTTGTGGGGTATTTCCCGGGGCCTGCTGGGTGAAGCTGATGGCCCTATCGCCGGCAACGCCGGCTCCCACAGGAATAGCGGTGCACACTGAACCTGTGGGAGCCGGCGTTGCCGGCGATAGGGCCCTCAACCCTTACAGCTTGGCGTGACGCAAGCCGCCCGCGCGGGCCTTGGCCATGGCGGCCAGGCGCACCGCCACGTTGGCCGCGCCATAGCCGGCATAGCCATTGCGCCGCTGGATCACCTCGAAGAAGAAGCGCTCCTCGAACGGCTCGGTGTACACATGGAACAACTCGCCGCCATTGGCATCACGGTCATACAGCACGTTGTAATAGGCCAGTTCGCTGAGGAACTCGTCGTCGAAGTCAAAGCGCGCAGCCAGGTCATCGTAGTAGTTGAGCGGAATATCGAGCAACGCCACGCCGGCTTCCTTGGCCTTTTTCACCGCAGTGAAGATGTCCTCGCAGTCGAAGGCGATGTGGTGCACGCCCGAGCCGCGGTAGTGGGACAGGGCGTGGGAAATCGCCGTATTGCGGTTCTCCGAGATGTTCAGCGGCAGACGAACGGTACTGCATTTGCTACGCAGCGCACGGCTCTTCACCAGGCCGTAGGGATCGGGGAGCACCACTTCGTCGTCGGCCTTGAAGTCCAGCAGGCTCTTGTAGAACAGCACCCAGGTGTCCAGGCCGTCGGCCGGCAGAGCCATGGCCATGTGGTCGATGCGGGTCAGGCCGAGGCTGTTGCCCGGCGCCGCGCCCTGCAGGCTGAAGTCGGTGTCGTAGATGGTACGGCCGTCGGCATCCTGGTCGACCAGGTAGATCAGGCTGCCATCCGGCGCCCGGACCGCCGCGAGCTCGCGCTCGTTCGGGCCGACCAGGCCGCGATAGGGCTGACCGTGATAGCCGACGGCACGGGCCAGGGCCTTGGCGCTGTCCTTGACCCGGACCGCCGTGGCACACAGCGACGGGCCATGGCTTTCGAAGAAGTTGTGGGCGAAGGAATAAGGTTCGGCATTGAGGATCAGGTTGATATCGCCCTGGCGCAACAGGCTGACATCCTTCGAACGGTGCTGGCCGACCTTGGTAAAACCGAGCCCTTCCAGCCAGCCGCCGAGCTTGGCGCCCGAGGCGTCGTCCACGGCGAATTCGAGGAATTCGACACCGTCATAGGCATCCGCCGCTGGCGGGGCGAACAGCAACTGCGGCTCGTCGGCCACGGCCGGCGCGGTCTGCAACAGGCGCTCGCGGGTTTTTTCTTCGAGGTACAGCAGCGAGCGCAGACCATCGGCGGCATTGGCCCGTGGCGGCGCGGCGCGGAAGCCGTCGTTGAAAATTTCCAGGGACAGCGGGCCGCGATAACCGGCCTTGAGGATCGGCGCGAGGAATGCCGGCAGGTCGAATTCGCCCTGGCCGGGGAAGCAGCGGAAATGCCGGCTCCACTCCAGCACGTCCATGGCCAGGATCGGCGCGTCGGCCATCTGCACGAAGAAGATCTTGTCACCCGGGACCTGGGCGATGCTGCTCGGGTCGCCCTTGATCGAGTAGGTGTGGAAGCTGTCGAGGATCATCCCCAGCGCCGGGTGATCGGCCTCACGGACGATGTCCCAGACCTGCTGCCATTGATTGACATGACGGCCCCAGGCCAGGGCTTCGTAGCCGATGCGCAGATTGCGTGCGCCAGCACGCTCGGCCAGCAGGCCCAGGTCGTCGACCAGGATCTGCTTGTCGCCCAGGGCGTCGGCGGCGACGTTGCTGCACACCAGCACCAAATCGGTGCCCAGCTCCTGCATCAGGTCGAACTTGCGCTCGGCGCGGTCGAGGTTGCGCGACAGACGGTCGCGACGGCAGCCTTCGAAGTCGCGAAACGGCTGGAACAGGGTGATATCCAGGCCCAGATCGGCGCAGCGCTGGCGGATTTCGCGAGGGCTGCCGTCGTAGTAAAGCAGGTCGTTTTCAAAGATCTCGACACCGTCGAAACCCGCGGCGGCTATGGCTTCGAGCTTTTCTGGCAGGGTGCCGCTCAGGGACACGGTGGCAATCGAACGCTGCATCTTCAGTCTCCTACGGGCAGGCAGTGCCCAAACTTGTGAGAATTATTGGCCCGGGGGGAAATCCGCTCAAGAAAAAGGTACGAACTGGTTAGTTTTGTGTGCGATTATCGCCCGAAATACGTTGAGACGAATTGACCCTTTTTTGACCAGTGGCGCACCATTTCCAACCATGAAGCAGGCAACTTGGCCAAACCGTTACGCCGATCCTGCCAAATAACCCGCAATGCCCGCTTTTCTTGCGTCACCCAAGGCTCGACCCATAAACATAAAAATACGGGTAACCCACGATGATCCACAGCACCAGCAATCCCGCTGCTCAGCCGCTGAGCAGTTCCCCGCACGCAGGTATCGGCGACAAGATCCGCGGCGCCATGGCCGTCGGCAAGACCCGTTGGGTCATGCTGGCCCTGGTGTTCTTCGCCACCACCCTCAACTACATCGACCGTGCCGCCCTCGGCGTCATGCAGCCCATCCTCGCCAAGGAGATGAGCTGGACGGCGATGGACTACGCCAACATCAACTTCTGGTTCCAGGTCGGTTATGCGATCGGCTTCGTCCTGCAGGGCCGGCTGATCGACCGCGTCGGCGTCAAGCGCGTGTTCTTCTGCGCCGTACTGCTCTGGAGCCTGGCCACCGGCGCCCACGGCCTGGCCACCTCGGCGGTCGGCTTCATGGTCTGCCGGTTCATTCTCGGCCTGACCGAAGCCGCCAACTACCCGGCCTGCGTCAAGACTACCCGCCTGTGGTTCCCGGCCGGCGAACGCGCCGTAGCCACCGGCATCTTCAACGCCGGTACCAACGTTGGTGCCATGTTCACCCCGATGCTGCTGCCGCTGATCCTCACCGTGTGGGGCTGGCAGGCCGCGTTCATGGCCATGGGTGCCCTGGGCCTGGTGTGGGTGCTGTTCTGGGGCCTGAAGTACTTCAACCCTGAAGACCACCCGACCGTCACCGCCGCCGAGCGTGCCTACGTGATGGGCGAAGCGGAGCCTGAGCAGAAAGGCGTGCCGTTCTCGCGGATCCTGCGCATGCGTGGCACCTGGGCCTTCGCCCTGGCCTACTCGATCACCGCGCCGGTGTTCTGGTTCTACCTGTACTGGCTGCCACCGTTCCTCAACCAGCAATACAGCCTGGGCATCAGCGTCACCCAGATGGGTATCCCGCTGATCGTCATCTACCTCAGCGCCGACTTCGGCAGCGTCGGTGGCGGCATCCTCTCCTCGTTCCTCATCGGTCGCGGTGTGGCCCCGGTCAAGGCGCGCCTGATGTCGATGCTGCTGTTCGCCGCAACCATCATCGGCGTGATCTTCGCCGCCGGCGCCAGCAGCCTGTGGGTCGCGGTCATCGCGATCTCCCTGGCGATCGCCGCGCACCAGGCCTGGACCGCCAACATCTGGAGCCTGGTGATGGACTACACGCCCAAGCACATGATGAGTACGGTGTTCGGCTTCGGCGGCATGTGCGCGGCCATCGGCGGCATGTTCATGACCCAGATCGTCGGCTATGTGCTGACCGTCACCAACAACAACTACAGCGTGTTGTTCACCATGATCCCGCTGATGTACTTCATCGCCCTGACCTGGATGTACTTCATGGCGCCGCGCAAGGTGCCGAAGGTCGACTGATCGCTCTACTGCTTCACCCTCGCGGGGCCTGTCCTGATCCGGGACAGGCCCCGCGTGCGTTTCAGCGCCGCCGTTGCAGCCAGGCCGCGGCCAGTCCGCTCAGGCAGACGATGGCGATACCGATCAGCCCCCACTGATCGGGTCGCTGGCCGAACAGCACGATGCCCATCAACCCCGCGAAGACGATCTGGCAATAGCTGAACGGCGCCAGCAGCGCCGGCGGTGCATGACGAAACGCCTGGGTCAGGAACAGGTGGGCGAGCATGCCGAAGGTGCCCAGGGCCAGGGTCATCAGGCCGTGGGTCAGGCTCGGTACGGTCCAGAAGAACGGCACCAGCGCGGTCATCACCAAGGTGTTGAACAGCCCGGTGAAGAAGTTGGTGGCGGTCGGGCTATCCACCTGGCTGAGCTTGCGGGTGAGGATCTGGTAGAAGCAGAAGCAGGTCGCCGAGCCGAACGGCAGCAGCACCGCCGGGGTGAACAGCGCCCCGCCCGGGTGCACGATGATCAACACGCCAACGAAACTGGCCAATACCGCCGCCCACTGCCCCTTGCTCACCGACTCCTTCAGCAGCGGCACCGACAAGGCCGTCACCATCAAGGGTGCAAGGAAGTTCACCGCCGTCGCCTCGGCCAGCGGCAGGTACTGCAGGGCCTTGGTGAACAGCAGGCTGCAACCCAGCAGGCACAGGGCCCGCGCCGCCTGCAGCCGCGGCCGGCGGGTGTACAACCCGCGCAGCCCGGCCTGGGGCAGGAAGATCCCGAGCATCAGCAGGGTATGCACCAGATAGCGCGCCCAGACCACCCAGACAATCGGATAGAACCCCGACAGGTACTTCGACATGGCGTCGTGGCTGGAAAACAGGAAGGTCGCCAGGACGACCAGGAGAATGCCTTTGAACGGTTGACTGACAGAGGGCATGGGCGCGGCTCGAAGCGTTAGAGGTGGCTCAACACGAGATGGGTCTTGTCCAGTGCCCACTGCGCCCGTTGCAGCGCGGACACGCCCTGCTCCAGCAATTGCCGGGTAGGGATTTCCAGGCTCAGGGGCAGGTCGGCCGGGACGCTGGCGAGCAGCCCGCGCAGATCGCAGTCGCCGTCACCGGGGAAGCGTCGCTCGTTGCGCGCCTGACGCAAGATCTCGGCCATATCGTCCGGACGTGGCCCGGCCACGTCGCACAGTTGCAGGTAGCGCATGCGCGAAGCCGGGACCTGGCGCAGGTCTTCCAGGCGCGAGGCGGAGCGGTCGAAATGGAAGGCGTCGACCAGCACGCAGCCGTTCTCGCGATTGGCGGCGCTGACGATTTCCAGGGCCTGGGTAAGGTTCTTCGCATCGGTCCAGGGCATGAACTCCAGATGCGGGTAGATGCCGTACTTCGCGGCCAGGTCGCACAGGGCGGCGAAGTTGTCGGTCATCCGTGCCTGGTCCGGATCGTTGCCGGCCACCAGCAATTCGGTTGCGCCGAACTCGGCACCGACTGCCAGCAGGGCATCGAAATCGGCGACGCGGGTTTCCGCCTTGAGGCGCAGGATCTCGATGTCGAGCACCTTGATCCCGGTGTCGCGCAGGCGCTCGGCAGTCTGCCGGCGCAGGTCGGCATCGCGGACCAGGGGGAAGTGATGTTCCTCGGGGGTGGCAGGCTCAAGGCGCAGGCCGACATGGCTGTAGCCGGCGCGGGCGGCGACCTCGACCATGTCCGGCGGGGACAGCTCGAGCACGGTCAGGGCAGCCAGGGAGAAGATTCGTTGGCTCATTTTCGCGGGGGTCTCTTGGGGTTGTTGTTCTGACTGCAATTATTTAGAACTTGGTTCCAGTTTCATTGCAAGCACAAAAACAGGGAGGCCTTGCTGTCCAATGGGCTTCTGCAAAGGTTGTGGTGCTCTTCAGGGCCTCATCGCCGGCAACGCCGGCTCCCACAGGTACCGAGTGCACCGCCGATCCCTGTGGGAGCTGGCATTGCCAGCGATGAGGCCGGCCAAGGCAACGAGGATCTCAGCTGAACAACTCGGAAGCCGGACTCGCCGCCGCCAGCTCCCGCACCGTCTCCAGCAACAAAGGCGCCAGCTCGTGCATGCGCGGCTCGCTCATCCGCGCCGTCGGCCCGGCCACGCTGACCACGCCCAGCGCATGCCCGTCCTGCGGGTCGGCGATCACCGCCGCCAGCGCCGACATGCCCACCGCCGAACTCTCCACCACCCAGGCATAACCATGCTCTCGGGCCAGGCGCAGGCGTTCGAGCAGTTCGACATTGGACTTCGGCGCATTCGGCCCGAACTCCTCGCGCGGCGCCACACCCTGGCGCTCTACCAGCAGCAGGGCCTGGGCATCGCTCAGGCTGGCCAGCCAGGCATGCCCGGAGGCGCTGTAGAACAGCGGCGCATCACGGCCCATGTCGGGATCGTACTTGAGCCCGGAGCGGGCGCCCTGGGACTTGGCGATCCAGGTCTGGCGTTCGCCATCGATCACCCCGAGGCGCACCAGTTCGCCGGTCTTTTGCGCGAGGTCGTCGAGGATCGGCTGGACGATGTCCGCACCGCTGTTGGCCAGGTAACGAAAGCCCTGGGCCACCAACCGGCTGGTCAGCAGGTAGCGGCTGTTTTCCGGGTTCTGCCGCACATAACCCAGGCGGATCAGCTCGGCGAGCATGCGGTGGGTCGCACTCTTCGGAATGTCCAGTTGCTCGGAAAGCGTCTGCATCGGCAGCCCGCGAGGCTCGCCGGTAAGGCTTTCGATAAGGCTGAACGCGCGTTCGATCTGACTGCCGGCCATGGTCATGGTCCCTGAAAATGTTGGCGAATTCTAAAGAGCGCCGGACAAAGCGCAAACCACTGTTCGATCTTCGCCCAACTTTGGCGAAGGAGGCTTGGCACTGTCGACGCGATTGCGCGATTATGGAATCAAGTTCCAAAAAACAAAATCCCGAGGATCCTTCATGACCGCTCTGCCCGCCCAATCCCGCACCGTCGAGTGCGATGTCCTGGTGATAGGTTCCGGCGCCGCCGGCCTCAGCGCAGCGGTCACCGCCGCCTGGCACGGGCAGAAAGTGATAGTCGTGGAGAAGGACCCGGTATTCGGCGGCGCCACCGCCTGGTCCGGCGGCTGGGCCTGGGTGCCGTGCAACCCGCTGGCCCGTCGTGCCGGCATCGTCGAGGAGCGTTCGGCGCCGCGCACTTACCTGGAACATGAACTGGGCGAGCGCTTCAATGCGCCGCTGATCGACGCCTTCCTCGATGCCGCACCGAACATGGTGAGCTTCTTCGAAAAACACACACGCCTGCAGTTCGCCGACGGCAACGGTATCGCCGATATCCACGGCGATACCCCCGGCGCCGGCACCGGCGGCCGCTCGGTGATCGCCGCGCCCTATGACGCCCGCGAGACCGGCAAGCTGCTCAAGCGCCTGCGCCGGACCATGCGCGAGACCGCGTTCTGGGGCATGCCGATCATGGCCGGCAAGGACCTCACCGCCTTCCTCACCCTGACCCGCTCGTGGCGCTCGCTGCTGCATGTGGCCAAGCGCGTCAGCCGCCATCTGCTCGGCCTGGTCACCCATGGCCGCGCCCTGCACCTGGTCAACGGCGTGGCGCTGGTGGCACGCCTGGCGAAATCCGCCGAAGACCTCGGCGTGCTGCTGTGGGAATCGGCACCGGCCCGGCGCCTGCTGCACGAGGACGGCAAGGTGGTCGGTGCCGTGGTGCAGACGGCCAAGGGCGAGGTGACCATCAAGGCCCGTGCCGTGGTACTGGCCGCGGGCGGCTTCCCCAACGATATCGAGCGGCGCAAGGCGATGTTCCCGCGTACGCCCACCGGCCACGAGCACCTGGCCCTGCCACCGCAGGCCGCCAATGGCGACGGCCTGCGCCTGGGCGAAAGCGTCGGCGGCAAGGTCGCCGACGACCTGTACAGCCCGGTGGCCTGGGCGCCGGTGTCGAAGGTGCCCTACGCCGACGGCAGCAGCGGCCACTTCCCGCACATCATCGAGCGCGGCAAGCCGGGGATCATCGGGGTACTGAGCAATGGCCAGCGCTTCGTCAACGAGGCCGGCGGCTATTACGACTACGTCAGCGCCATGGTCGCGGCAGCGCCGGGGGAGAAGGTCGAGTCGTGGCTGATCTGCGATCACACCTTCCAGCGTCGTTACGGCCTCGGCATCGCCCGCCCCTTCCCGCTGCCGACCGCCGCACTGGTGCGGCGCGGCTATCTGAAGCGCGCCGACAGCCTGCACGAACTGGCCAACCAGTGTGGCATCGAGGCCCGCGCGCTGGTCGATACGGTCAGCGAATACAACCGCCACGCCCGCCTTGGCGAAGACCCGCAGTTCGGCCGCGGCAGCACCCTGTACAACCGCAAGCAGGGCGATGCGCTGCACGGGCCGAACCCCTGCGTGGCGCCCATCGAGCAAGGGCCGTTCTATGCAGTGAAGGTCGAGGCCGGCTGCTTCGGCACCTTCGCCGGGCTGCGCACCAACGAACACGCGCAGGTGCTGGATGCAAGCAAGCAGCCGATCGAAGGGCTGTATGCCGCAGGCTGCGACATGGCCAGCATCATGGGCGGGCACTACCCGGCCGGCGGCATCAACCTCGGCCCGGCACTGACCTTCGGCTACATAGCCGCGCGCCATATCGCCGGGGCCACGGCCTACGAATGATCAGTTGCAGCGCTGCCCGGAAATCGCCGGGTGGTAGATCGGCTGGACCTTGTTCCCCGCCGGGTCCAGCAGGTGGAAGCTCCAGGTCCCGTCGCCGTGGGCGAACGGCGTGTCCAGCAGGGTCACCCCGCATTCCTTGAGATAGGCATGCCAGGCGTGCAGTTCGTCGATGCTGTCGACCACGAAGCCATAGTGATCCACCGCCTGCACGCCGCTGCTGGGGGCGAAGGCGCGACCGAGGGACAGGTTGTCGTTGCCGCAGGTCAGGTAGACCAGGTCTTCGTTGGCGCGATGCAGCACCTGCATGCCCAGCACATCCACATAGAAGCGTTCGCAGACTTCGAGATTCGGCACCAGGATCGCGAGATGGCGCAGGCCGTTGAGGCGGCTTGGACGGACAGGCATGGTTTCGGCTCCATTTTTGTATACAATTTTTCGCAAATATAAGACAAAAAGGAGTTCGACGTGTACAGCCTTCTACTCAAGACCCAATTGCAGCCTGGTGGACTGGAACGCTTCATGGAGGCGATGCGGGTCAATGCCGCCAGTTCGGTGCGGGATGAGCCAGGGTGCCTGGTGTTCGATGTGATCCGGGATTTCAGTGATCCGGATCTGGTGTGGTTGTACGAGGTGTACGAAAGCGAGGCGGCGTTCGAGGCGCATATGCTGACAGAGCATTTTCTTGTGAGCCGGCCATTGGTGGAGCCGCTGATTCTGAGCCAGGAGGTGATCGAGGGGGAGGTGCTGGCCTTCAATGGCAAGCGGGCCGGCTGATTTGTAGCGGATTTGAGGGCCTCATCGCTGGCAACGCCAGCTCCCACAAGGATCGCATGCACCGCTGAACCTGTGGGAGCCGGCGTTGCCGGCGATGAGGGCCTGGGTAGCAAAAGAGCTGCCCAGGCCAGGCATCAGAAGTCGAAGAACACCGTCTCCCCTTCGCCCTGGATGCGGATATCGAAGCGATACGCCGTCTTGCCGTTCACTTCGCAGCGCTTGGCAATCAAGGTCTCGCGGCGCTGTGGCTGCTCGATCAGGTTCAGCACCGGGTCCTTGGCATTGGCCTCGGCCTCGTCATCGAAGTAGATGCGGGTCTGCAGGTGGATGTTGATGCCGCGGGCGAACAGGCTGATGTTGATATGCGGCGCCATCGGCACGCCGGCGGCGTTCTTGGCCACGCCCGGCTTGATGGTCTGCATGGTCCACTCACCCGCATCGAAGGTGGTGGCAGTACGGCCGAAACCGTTGAAGGCGTTTTCCAGGTTGTAGTCGGTCTGGTAGGCGCCGTTGTGGTCGGCCTGCCAGAACTCGACGAAGGAGTCGCGTACCAGGTGGCCATTGCCGTCATAGACGTTGCCGAACACCAGGATGTGCTCGCCCGGCGCGCCGTCCTTGGCCATCTGGCTCCAGATTTCCTGGTCGCGGGTCGGGTTGCCGGCCGCTTCCAGGGCCAGGCCGATGTGGACGTAGGGGCCGGCGGTCTGCGAAGGGGTTTCCGGCAGCAGTTCGATAGGCATGACGGATCTCCTCAGCGGTTTTCGAAGTGGGTGGCGCGCTGGCCGCGCAGGACGATGTCGAAGCGGTACGCCAGGCAGTCCATCGGATTGGCGTTGCTCATGTCCAGGCGGGCGATCAGCAGGTCGACCGCAGCCGGGTTGGCGATGCTCTTGACGATCGGGCACAGCGGGATCAGCGGATCACCTTCGAAGTACAGCTGGGTGATCAGGCGGGTCGAGATCGACGGGCCGCTGATGGAGAAGTGAATGTGCGCCGGACGCCAGTCGTTAGGGCCGTTGCGCCATGGGTACGGACCCGGCTTGATGGTGCGGAAGCTGTAGCGCCCTTCGCTGTCGGTCAGGGCCCGGCCGACGCCACCGAAGTTGGGGTCGAGCGGCGCCAGGTAGCGGTCGTTCTTGTGGCGATAGCGGCCGCCGGCGTTGGCTTGCCACATTTCCACCAGGGTGTTGGGGATCGGCTTGCCGTACTGGTCGAAGACCCGGCCGGTGACCAGGATGCGCTCACCAACGGGCAGGCCACCGTTGTTGAAGTTGAGCAGCAGGTCGTTGTCGTGCTCGCCGAAACACAGGTGGGAAAAGTCCGGGCCGGTGCTTTCGCTGATCGACTGCGGAATGCTCACCAGCGCCTGACGCGGCGAGCGGGCGATGGAGGTCTTGTAGTCGGGGGTGAAGGCTTTCGGGTGCCAGTTGCGATCACGGATAACGAAGCGACTGTTGTCTGTAGCAGACATGCCGTTCTCCTGTTCTTGGATTTATGGAGAGCCCGATCAGGACGGGCGGGTGGTGCGGCAAAGTGTCTCCCTTCCCGGCCCCGGCGAAAACTGAATTGTCCGACGGTATTCATAACCATATGGTTATGTGTAACCGCATGTCTCGCCGTTGGGCTACCCTTTAGGGCGATGACACCACCCTCGTGGAGAGACACCCATGCAATGGCGAAAAGGCAGACGCAGCGACAATGTGGTCGATGCTCGGGGCGAGAGTCCGGGCGGCATGCGCATCGGCGGCGGCAAGGGCCTGACCCTGGGTGCGGTGGTGCTGATCGTCGGCATCGGCCTGCTCACCGGCCAGGACCCGATGCAGATCCTCGGCCAACTGGCCGGGCAGATGCAGCAGGGCACGCCGACCCAGACGCAACCACGCCCCGCCGCCAATGACGAGGGCAGCCAGTTCGTCGCCAGCATCCTCGGCGACACCGAAGACACCTGGCGGGCGATCTTCGCCCAGGCCAACCTTCAGTACAAAGACCCGAAACTGGTGCTGTTCAGCGGCCAGGTGAATTCCGCCTGCGGCTTTGCTACCTCGGCCACCGGACCGTTCTACTGCCCGGCCGACCAGCAGGTGTACCTGGACATGAGCTTCTTCCGCGAAATGGAGCAGCGCTTCGCCGCCGCCGGCGACTTTGCCCAGGCCTATGTGATCGCCCATGAGGTCGGCCACCACGTGCAGACCCTGCTGGGCATCTCGGCCAAGGTCAACGACGCCCGCCGCAGCGGCCAGCGCGTCGAAGGCGCGACCGGCCTGCTGGTGCGCCAGGAATTGCAGGCCGACTGCTTTGCCGGGGTCTGGGCCTACCAGGCGCAGCAGCGGCACAACTGGCTGGAACCCGGGGATGTGGAAGAAGCCCTGAATGCCGCCAATGCCATCGGCGACGACCGCCTGCAGCAGCAGGGCCAGGGCCGCGTGGTGCCGGACTCGTTCACCCATGGCACCTCGGCGCAACGGGTGAAATGGTTCAAGGCCGGCTTCGACAAGGGCGATATCAACCAGTGCGATACCTTCAAGGCCAAGGTGCTCTGAGTCGGCATCCATAACCTGGCAGCCCCCCCTGACAAGCCCCGCCTTTGCGGGGCTTGTCACATTTTGTTGAGCATTTCCGTCGGTTTTTTTGAAAAAGCGTTTCAGCTCGCCGTCTTTACGCCGATAAAGCGTCCTCAATGCCCGCTGGCCTCCAAGAAAAACAACCATCAGCGACCGCCGATCACACCTTTTCCTGGAGGGAACCCATGAACAGTTGGTTTGCCAACATCAGCGTCAATCTCAAGCTCGGCCTTGGCTTCGGCCTGGTCCTGGTGCTTACCGCCCTGCTGGCACTCACCGGCTGGACCAGCCTCGGCAGTCTTATCCAGCGCAGCAACTGGATGAGCGACATCACCCGCCTCAACAGCAACCTGACCGAACTGCGGGTCGCCCGCCTGCAATACATGCTGGCCAACGGCGACGACGCCACCGCCGCCAACGTGCAGGTCAAGCTCAACGAATTCGTCCAGCAACAGCAGCACCTGCTCAAGACCTTCAAGAGCCCGGAAAACGTCAAGCTGCTGGAACAACAGGCGCGCACCAGCGCCGAGTACCAGGTATCGCTGGACAAGATGCGCGCCGCCTACAAAGCCGCCAACGCCGCCCGCGACAACATGGGCACGACCGCCAACAGCGCCCTGGGCCTGATCGAATCGATCGGCAAGGAACTGCTGGCCAACCCCGATGCCCCGGGCCGCCTGCAGCAGTACCAGGCCGTCAGCGCCGCCAAGGAGCAACTGATCCTGGTGCGCCTGGAAGTGCGCCGCTACATGTCCGAGCCTTCCGAGCAGACCGAACAGGCTACCCTGCGCCAGCTCGACAGCGCCCTGGAGCAGGCCCGCCAACTGACCCGCGTACTGCCTGACGAAGGCGCGCGCCTGCAGCAGTTCGAGCAGTCGGTGCTGGCCTATCGCGACGCAGTCACCCGGGTCAAGGCAGCCAATACCGACATCGCCCTGGCGCGCAAGGAAATGACCACCCAGGGCTACGACATCGTCAAGAACAGCGAAGCCCTGTACCAGATCCAGCTCGACCGCCGCGACTCGGAAAGCGCCAGCGCCCGCAGCCTGCAGTTGATCGCTACGCTGCTGGCGCTGCTGGTCGGCATTGCCGCCGCGCTGATCATCACCCGCCAGATCGTTCGCCCGTTGCGCGAAACCATGGGCGTGGTCGAGCGCATCGCTGCCGGCGACCTGACCCACGAACAACGGGTCACCCGCCGCGACGAGCTGGGTGTGCTGCAACAAGGCATCCAGCGCATGGGCACGACCCTGCGCGATCTGATCAGCGGCATTCGCGATGGCGTCACCCAGATCGCCAGCGCTGCCGAGGAACTGTCGGCGGTTACCGAGCAGACCAGTGCCGGGGTCAACAGCCAGAAGACCGAGACCGACCAGGTCGCCACCGCCATGCATGAAATGGCCACCACCGTGCAGGAAGTCGCGCGCAACGCCGAGCACGCCTCGGAAGCCGCCACCGATGCCGACCGCCAGGCCCGTGCCGGCGACCAGGTGGTTAACCAGGCCATCGCCCAGATCGAGAAGCTGGCCGGTGAAGTCCAGCGCTCCACCGAGGCCATGGCCCAGCTGCAACAGGAAAGCCAGAAGATCGGCAGCGTCATGGACGTGATCAAGTCGGTGGCCGAGCAGACCAATCTGCTGGCGTTGAACGCCGCCATCGAAGCGGCTCGCGCCGGTGAAGCCGGGCGTGGTTTCGCCGTGGTCGCCGACGAAGTACGCGGGCTGGCCCAGCGCACGCAGAAGTCCACCGAAGAGATCGAAGAGCTGGTGGCTGGCTTGCAGGCGGGTACCCAGCAGGTGGCCAATGTCATGCTCGGCAGCCAGAGCCTGACCGACAGCAGCGTCGAGCTGACGCGCAAGGCCGGCACCTCACTGGAGAGCATCACCCGCGTGGTGTCCGACATCCAGTCGATGAACCAGCAGATCGCTGCTGCGGCCGAGCAGCAGAGTGCGGTGGCCGAGGAAATCAGCCGGAGCATTCTCAGTGTGCGGGATGTGTCGGAGCAGACCGCGTCGGCCAGTGAAGAGACGGCGGCGTCCAGCGTGGAGCTGGCGCGGCTGGGGAATCAGTTGCAGATGATGGTCAGCCACTTCCGGGTCTGATCCGAAGGCCTCATCGCTGGCAACGCCAGCTCCCACAAGGTTTTTGCCGGTCACAAGACCTGTGTCCGGCGCGATACCTGTGGGAGCTGGCGTTGCCAGCGATAGCGGTCGGACGGTCCTACCTGACTACCTGCCCTACCCCTCTCCCGCGCGGATCCGAAGCCGTCTCCAGCTTCCCGCCGGTCACCCGGATCGCCTGGATATCGCCCATCTCCCAACCCTGGTCCTCCAGGGTGTAGCCCATCTTCTTCAAGTCCTGCGCCACCTCACCGGTCAACGGCGCATAGGCGTCGAAGTAGATGGTGTCCTTGGGCAGCAACTGGTGATGCACCCGCTGCGCGGCCACGGCTTTTTCCAGCGGCAGGTTGTAGTCGTACAGGTTGTTCAGCACCTGGAAGATCGAGGTGAAGATCCGCGAGCCACCGGGAGTGCCCAGCACCAGGGTGACCTGGCCGTCGCGGGTGACCAGGCTCGGGCTCATGGACGAGAGCATGCGCTTGCCCGGCTCGATGGCATTGGCATCACCGCCCACCACGCCGAAGGCATTGGCCACCCCCGGCTTGGAGCTGAAGTCGTCCATCTCGTCGTTGAGCAGGAAGCCTGCGCCCTTGACCACCATGCCGCTGCCATAGTCCCAGTTCAGGGTGTAGGTGTTGCTCACCGCGTTGCCCTGCTTGTCGACGATGGAGAAGTGCGTGGTCTGGTGCGGCTCCAGACCCGGACGGACCTTCTCGGTTTCGGAAATCGCCGTCGGATTGATCTCCTTGGCGCGCTTCGCCAGGTACTCCGGCGCCACCAGCTCGGCCACCGGGACCTTGGCGAAGGCCGGGTCGCCGAGGTAGTCGGCACGGTCGGCGAATACGCGTTTTTCGATTTCCGCCAGCAGATGGATATAGCGCGCTGAATTCAGCTCGACGCCCTTGAAGTCAGCCGCGCGCTGTTCCTTGATGCCCAGCAACTGGGCCAGAGCGATGCCGCCGGAGCTGGGCAGCGGCGCGGTATAGACCACGTTGCCGCGCCAGTCGATGCGCATGGGGTCGCGCCAGACCGCCTTGTAGTCCTTGAGGTCGTCCTTGCTGATCAGCCCATTGCTGGCCTGCATCTGCGCCACCAGCAGGTCGGCGGTCTTGCCCTGGTAAAACTCGCTTACGCCCTTGTCGGCAATACGCTCCAGGGTCTGCGCCAGCTCCGGCTGCTTGAAGGTTTCGCCGACCTTCATCTGACCGAAGTAGTCGTTGAAGTTGGTGCTGTCCTTGAACAGGCCCTGGGCGTCCTCGCGGTACTGGTACTGCTTGGCGGCGACCTTGAAACCGTTCTTCGCGTAGCCCACCGCCGGGGTCAGCAGCTCGGCCCAGGGCAATTTGCCGAACTTCTGGTGCGCCTCCCACAGGCCCATCACCGTGCCCGGCACACCGGCAGCGCGGGCGCCGACCAGGCTGAGGTTTTCGATGATCTCGCCCTTGTCGTCGAGGTACATGTTGCGCGTGGCGGCCTTGGGCGCCACCTCGCGGTAGTCGAGGAAATACGCCTTGCCGTCCATGTACAGGGTCATGAAACCGCCGCCGCCGATATTACCGGCTTCGGGGTAGGTGACGGCGAGGGTGAAGGCAGTGGCGACGGCAGCGTCCACCGCGTTGCCGCCTTTCTTGAGAATGTCGGCGGCGACCTGTGCGCCATATTGATCAGGAGCGGCAACTGCACCGCCTTCGAGGGTGACTGCATAAGCCGACGAGCTGGCGAGAATCGCCACGCCGAGGCCCAAGGTTCGAAAGCTGACTACGCGCATAAAACGTCCTTGGTGTTGTTTTCGTTGAACACTCATTAAGGCCCATGGGGGACGAGTTATCAAACGAGCCAGGGCGTTTCGTCAGCAGGCCGTAGCTCAGCAGGCATAGGCGGACAGCTTGCCCTGAATGAAATCAAGGAAGCACTGGATGCGCAGGGCCAGTTGCGAGTTGCGGTAGTACACGGCGTTGATCGGCTGGCGGTAACCGCTGTTGAAGTCGTCCAGCACCACCTTGAGCTGGCCGCCGCGGATGTCCTCATGGGTCATGAAGTGCGACAGGCAGGCGATGCCTTCGCCCGCCAGGGCCAGGGCCCGCACGGTCTCGCCACTGGAGGAGGTGATGGCCGGGCGGATCAGCAGACGGTCGCCGTCGGCATGGCGCAGCGGCCAGTGGTTGAGGGTTTCGGTCTGGCTGAAGCCGAGCAGGGAGTGGTCCGCCAGGTCTTCGACCCGCGTCGGCGTGCCGTGGCGCTCCAGGTAGGCCGGGCTCGCCAGCAGGTTCAGCGGGCTGCAACCGAGGGAACGGGCATGCAGGGTGGAGTCGGCCAGCTCGCCGATGCGGATCGCCACATCGGTGCTCTGCTCCAGCAGGTCGATGACCAGGTCGCAGGCGTTCAGCTCCAGTTCGATCTGCGGATACAGGGCGCGGAACTCGCCGATCCAGGGCACGATGGCGTGCTGCATGAACGGCAATGCGGCGTTGATCCGCAGGCGTCCGGAGGGGGTTTGCTGGTGCCGCGACAGATGATCCTCGAGGTCATCCATCTGCTCCAGGATCGACTTGGCCCGCTCGAAGAAAAACCGCCCTTCCTCGGTCAGGTCCATGCGTCGGGTGGTGCGGTTGATCAGGGTGGTGCCGAGCTTGCTTTCCAGGCGCGACAGGGTCCGGCTGATCGCCGAAGGGGTCTGCCCGCCCTGCTCGGCGGCGGCGGAAATCGAGCCACACTCGATCACCGAGACGAAGGCCTGCAACTCATCGGACCTGGCTTTCACGGGGTTACCTCACGACGGACGACGGGCAGAGTGATAGCCCGTCGCCGCGCGATGTGCAAGGGCGGATCAGGCGAGCTTGCCGAACACCTTGGCCAGGTGCGCCTCGTAGGCGGCAACGGTCGCCGGCACGTCGGGGCGCTTCATTACGTCGGTGGCGAGGAAGGTCGGCAGACCGCTCATGCCGAGGAACTCGTTGGCCTTGTGGAACGGGAAATACACCGCGTCCACGCCTTTGCCCTCGAAAAACTGCCCCGGCTCGTCGAACGCTTCCTGCGGCGCGTTCCAGGTCAGCGACAGCATGTACTGCTTGCCCTGGATCAGGCCGCCGCTGCCGTACTTCTGCGAGGCATCGGAGCGGGTCCGGCCATCGCTTGCGTAGAGGCTGCCGTGGCCGGCGGTGAAGATCTCGTCGAGGTACTGCTTGACGGTCCACGGCGCGCCCATCCACCAGCCGGGCATCTGGTAGATCACCACGTCGGCCCAGAGGATCTTCTCGACTTCTTCCTGGTTGTCGTAGCCACCGTCGATATAGGTGGTCTTCACATCGAAGCCGGCGCGGTCGAGGAAGGCCACGGCGGTTTCATGCAGGGTTTCGTTCAGGCGGCCATCGGAGTGGGCGAACTTCTTGCCGCCGTTGAGCAACAGGACCTTTTTCATCATCTGCCTCATCTGTGTTCGGTCCTGGATGGCGTATCACCGGGGACCGGGGTAATCGGGATGGCGGCAGATTAGTGAGCCGGGCGCTGCGGAAAAACCCACGCGCGGGCAAAACGCTTTTGACCAAAATGCACGAATCGACAGTTGATTATTGAAATAAGATTCGAGCCCTCACTTCACCGAGATCCCACCATGAGCGAACGCTACGGTTTCATCCTCAAAGCCAAGACCCGTCCGGAAAAAGCCGAGGACTTCGAGCGCCTGTTCCGTTCCTACGTCGAACCGAGCCGTGCCGAGCCGGGCTGCATCGAGTACCACATGCTGCGCGACAAGGAAGATCCGAGCCTGTTCGTGTTCTACGAAATCTGGGCCAGCAAGGAAGCGCTCGACGTGCACTCGGCGCTGCCGCACATGCAGGCATTCGCCGAGCAGCGCATGGAGTATCTGGAGCGGGATTTCGATATCCAGTTGATCGAGATGCTCAGCGAGTCGTCCGCTAGCCGTTGATCATCAGGTGGGCGCCGAGCAGCGCCAGGCCGATGAAGAAGCAGCGCTTGAACAACTGGGCGCTGATGCGCTGGCGCAGCCACTGGCCGACGAACATGCCCAGCAGGGCTGGCGCCAGCACCAGCAATGATGCGCCCAGGGCCTGGGTCCCCAGCGCGTCCTGCCCGGCCAGGCCGATGGCCAGGGCCAGCGTCGACACAGTGAACGACAGGCCCAGGGCCTGCACCCGCTCGTCGCGATCCAGGTCCAGGGCGCCCAGGTAGGGCACCGCCGGAATCACGAAGACCCCGGTGGCCGCGGTGATCAACCCGGTCAACGCGCCACACAGCGGCCCCAGCCACCTCTCCTGCCCCGGCCTCAGGCTGAACGGCGGCAACCACAGCCCCACCAGCGCATACAGCAGCAACGCCGCGCCCAATGCATGGGCAGCCCAGGCACCGCTGCTGATGCCCAGCCAGGCACTGCCGGCCAGGGTGCCAAGGAAGATCATCACCAGCATCGGCCACAGGCGCCGCAGCAAGCCACGCAGATGACCGCCACTGGCCAGTTGCCAGAGATTGGTCAAGGTCGAGGGCACGATCAGCAAGGCCGCTGCCTGCGCCGGAGGCATAGCCAGACCGAGCATGCCCATGGCGATGGTAGGCAGGCCGAGGCCGATCACGCCCTTGACCGCACCGGCCAGGAGGAAGGTGAGGATGACCAGCAGGGTCAGGGCTGGGCCGATGTCTTGGTAGAAGGCGAGGAGGGTGTTCATGACGTGCAATCCTGCCGCTGCTGCAACGATCAGCCAATGTGCAATTGATGAAGGCAGCCTACGCCATGGCAATAGGCTTAGCGGCTAAATCATTTCGTTACGGTTGCAGCCGTGCGTCGACGCGACGGTCGCTGAACGAGCTGCTTGACTGCTTGCACCACCACCGCAAGTCGGCCCATCGAATCAGGAGTTGTAGATACATGGTATATACATGGACGTTGCAGCACAGAGCGGAGTCCAACATGCAGGTCAAGATTCAACAATGGGGTAACAGCGCGGCTATCCGTCTCCCCTCCACCGTACTCAAGCAAATGAGCCTGACCAGCGGCGATGTGCTGACTCTCGATGTATCGGAGCAAGCCATCACCCTTAAACCCGTTCGCAGCAAACCCCGCTACCGGCTTGCCGAGCTGATGGCCCAGTGCGACCTGGATGCGCCGGAGCCGGCAGAGCTGGCGGCCTGGAACGCGATGCCGGCCGTGGGGCGGGAAGCTTGAGAAGGGCAAGGTTCGGCAGGGCCGACATCGTCAGGGTCAACTTGAATCCCACCGCCGGCCGAGAACAGCAAGGCGACTTTCGCCCGGCCCTGGTCATCACCCCAGCGGCATACAATGCCACCGGCCTTGCGGTGATCGCTCCTATCACCCAAGGCGGCGATTTCGCTCGTTATGCCGGTTTCGCGGTCACGCTCAGCGGAGCAGGCACACAAACCCAGGGCGTCATCCTGTGCAACCAGATTCGCTCAGTGGATCTGGAGGCGCGCGGAGCCAAACGCATCGAGACCGTACCGGACGAAATCTTCGAGGAAGTCCAGGCCCGCATACAGGCTCTGTTCGAGTAATCACTGGCTACACGTGGTAGCAGGAGCGTCCATGCACTTCGACCTCACCGACCTGCGTCTTTTCCTCCACACCGTGGAGTGCGGCAATATCACCGCCGGCGCGCAGCGCAGCCATCTGTCGCTGCCGGCGGCCAGTGCGCGGATCCGGGCGATGGAGAGTTCGCTGGGCACTGCCTTGCTGGAACGCAATCGCCGTGGCGTGCAACCGACTCCGGCGGGCCAGGCGCTGGTCACCCATGCGCGGCAGATCGGCCAGCAGGTGGAGCGCCTGCAGTTCGACCTGGCCCAATACGCCAATGGCCTGCATGGCCAGGTCCGGCTGTTGTGCAATACGGCGGCGCTGACCGAGTACCTGCCGGAACTGCTCGCCGGCTTCCTGCGCCAGCATCCGCAGATCGATGTGGATATCCAGGAGTTGCCCAGCCTGCGCATCGTCCATGCGCTCGGCCAGGGCATCGCCGATATTGGCGTTCTTTCCGACGCTGTGGTCACCGCCGACCTGCAGACCCGCCCGTTCCGCGACGATCCGCTGGTGCTGATCATGGCCCCGGAGCATCCCCTCGCTGCCGTGGACAACCCCGACTTCGCCCGCTCGCTGGAACACGGCTACGTCGGCCTCGGCGCCAGCAGCGCCCTCGCCTTGCATCTGGAGGAGCATGCGCTGCACCTGGGCCGGCGCCTGCAGGTGCGGGTGCGCGCCGAAGGCTTCGACGGGGTGATTCGCATGGTCGCCCATGGCGCCGGCCTGGGCATCGTGCCGCTGGCGGCGGTGCAACGCTGGCAGGGCTTGTTGCCACTGCACAACGTGGCCTTGCAGGAAGACTGGGCACAACGTCGCCTGCTGCTGTGCGCACGGGATTTCGCCACCCTGCCGGGCCAGGCCCGGGCGCTGCTCGATGCGCTGGTGCCGCGCGTTTAGACAACTGGACGTCGAACACAGGCAATTGCCCGCCAGACCGGCCCGCTAGGCTGCGGACTCTTTCAACTGTCTGACGGAGCCCCCTATGAGCAAGCCGATCGTCGTCCTTCGCGATACCCACCCGCTGCCGGTACTCGACGCCTGCAAATGGGAAAAACTGGCGGGCGACCCGCACACCGTCAACCTCAACGCCTACACCAGCGAAGACGGCAGCAAGATCATGGGCACCTGGATCTGCACCCCGGGCAAATGGCGGGTGAACTACGAGAAGTGGGAGTACTGCCATTTCCAGGAAGGCTACTGCGTGATCACCCCTGACGGGCAGGAGCCGATTCACCTGCGGGCGGGGGATATCTTTATCGTCGAGCCGGGGATGAAGGGGACCTGGGAAGTGGTCGAGACGGTGCGCAAGTATTTCGTTTTCGCTTGATATTCGAAGGCCTCATCGCTGGCAATGCCAGCTCCCACAGAGATCTTTGTGGGAGCTGGCTTGCCAGCGATGAGGCCCTCAAGAACAACACATCACTCCGGCTTGCGATAACTCTCGACGATCGCCGAGAAGTCCTTGCCGCCATCCCCGCGCAGGCTCATTGCCTGGTACAACTGCTGGGCTACCGCGCCGAGAATCACCGGCTGGTGCGCCTGTTTCGCCGCTTCCGTTGCCAGCCCCAGGTCCTTGAGCATCAGTTCCGCGCCGAAGCCGCCGGTATAACCGCGCGCCGCTGGTGCCGTCTCGATGATCCCCGGCCACGGGTTGTAGGTGTCGGAGCTCCAGCAGCGCCCGGTGGAGCTGTTGATGATCCCCGCCAGCACCTTGGTGTCGATCCCCAGCGCATTGCCCAAGGCCATGGCCTCGGACACGCCGACCATGGAAATCCCCAGCAGCAGGTTGTTGCAGATCTTGGCGATCTGTCCGGTACCGACGTCACCGCAGTGCACGATGTTGCGGCCCATCTGCGCCAGCACCGGCTGCAGGGTGGCGAACAGCGCGTCGCTGCCACCGACCATGAAGGTCAGGGTGCCAGCCGCTGCGCCGCCGGTGCCTCCCGACACCGGCGCATCGCCCATGTCCACGCCCTGCTTCTTCGCCGCCGCGCTGACGTCGCGGGCGGTCTGCGGGTCGATGGTGCTGCAGTCCACCACCGGCGTGCCGGCACGCACACCGGCCAGCACGCCGTTCTCGCCGAGGTACACGCTACGCACATGAGCAGCGGCAGGAAGCATGGTGATGACCAGTTCGGCAGTGCTCGCCGCATCCCGCGGCGAGTCGCTGATATGTCCGCCGAGCTCGGCCAGTTCGGCGAGGACGGTGGTGTTGAGGTCGAACAGGTTGAGGCTGTGGCCGGCCTTGATCAGGTTGCGCGCCATCGGCGCGCCCATGTTGCCCAGCCCCACGAATGCGATACGCATGATCAACTCCTTAGCGCAGGCTGATGGTGGTGTTCACACCGTCGTTGACGCTGTCGTCGTCGAACCAGCGGGCAGTGACGGTCTTGGTCTGAGTGTAGAACTGCACCACCTGCTTGCCGTACGGACCGAGGTCGCCGAGCTTGGAGCCGCGCGAACCGGTGAAGCTGAAGAACGGTACCGGGACCGGAATCGGGATGTTAATGCCGACCTGGCCGACATCGATTTCCGCCTGGAACTTGCGCGCCGCCGCGCCGCTCTGGGTGAACAGGCCGGTGCCATTGCCGAAGGGGTTGCGGTTGACCAGGGCGATGGCTTCGTCGAGGGTGTCGACTTCCAGCACCACCAGTACCGGGCCGAAGATTTCCTGGGTATAGATCTGCATCTCGGTGGTCACCCCGGAGAACAGGGTCGGACCAATGAAGTTGCCGCTTTCGTAGCCTGGAACCTTGACGTCGCGACCGTCCAGTTCGAGTTTGGCGCCTTCGCGGACGCCGCTTTCGATCAGGCCCAGCACACGCTCCTTGGCGCGCTTGGAAATCAGCGGGCCGACATCGGTGCCCGGCTCGTTGCCGGCATTCACTTTCAGCTTCGCCGCCAGGGTCTTGAGCTCCGGCAGCCACTCGCGGGCCTTGCCCACCAGTACCGCTACCGAGGTCGCCATGCAGCGCTGGCCGGCCGCACCGAAGGCCGCTCCGGCGAGGGCGTTGAGGGTCTGCTCGCGGTTGGCGTCAGGCAGGATCACCGCATGGTTCTTCGCGCCCATCATCGATTGCACGCGCTTGCCGTGCTGGCCGGCGAGGTTGTAGACGTGGGTGCCGACTTCGGTCGAGCCGACGAAGGAAATCGCCTTGATATCGCTATGGGTGCACAGCGCATCCACCACCTGCTTGCCGCCGTGGACGACATTGAGCACCCCGGCAGGGACACCGGCTTCGATGGCCAGTTCGACCAGCATCATGGTCGACAGCGGGTCTTGCTCGGACGGCTTGAGCACGAAGGTGTTGCCGCAGACGATGGCCATGGGGAACATCCACAGCGGAATCATCGCCGGGAAGTTGAACGGGGTGATGCCCGCGCACACGCCGATCGGCTGGCGCAGGGTATAGGTGTCGACGCCGCCGGCAACGTTCTCGGCGAACTCGCCCATCTGCAGGGTGCCGATGCTGCACGCATGCTCCACCACTTCCAGGCCGCGGAAGATGTCGCCTTCGGCGTCGGCGATGGTCTTGCCCTGCTCGGCGCTGAGGGTCACGGCGATGCGCTTGGAGTGTTCGCGGATCAGCGCCTGCAGGCGCAGCATGATGCGCATCCGCGCGCCGATCGGCGTGTCTTTCCAGGTCTTGAAGGCACGCTGGGCAGCGGCGACGGCGGCGTCCACTTCCTCGGCCGTGGCAAAGGGTACCCGCGCCAGCACTTGCTGGGTGGCCGGGTTGACGATGTCGCGCCATTCGCTGGTTTTCGATTCGACCCACTGACCGTCGATCAGCAGGCGAACCTGGTCGACCTTGGTCTGGCCGGGGGTATGGGGGGCGTTCATGAGGCTTCTCCTGGATTTTGTTCTTGGCGAGAGAATGGCCACCGCGAGGACGCTTGGGGCCTGGGCTGTTTTCGAGTATAGATGTGCAAATCTCTAACAAAAACGCACATAAAAGCCGGTCCAACATGCAAAAAAACATTACCTCGCTAGGTTCGTTGAACTGGGATGACTTGAAGTTCTTTCTCGAAGTGGCCCGCACGCGCAAGGCCAGCAGCGCGGCCAAGCGCCTGAATGTGGACTACACGACAGTGTCGCGGCGGATCAACTCGCTGGAGCAGGCGCTGGGTACCTTGCTGTTCGAGAAATCGCGGACCAATGGCTTCGTGCTGACCGCCGAAGGCCAGCGCCTGCTGAGCTATGCCGAGTCGATCGAGAGCACTTTGCATATGGCCTGCGAACAGGTCTCGGGCTCCGGCGTGGCCTTGTCCGGGCATGTGCGCATGGGCTGCACCGAGGGTTTCGGCAGTTTCTTCATCACTCCGCAGCTCAGCCATTTCGTCGACACCTGGCCGGCGATCTCGGTGGATATCCTGCCGCTGCCGCATTTCATCAGCCTGTCCAAGCGCGAGGCGGATATCGTCATCGCCCTGGAGCGGCCGGAGCATGGGCCCTATGTCTGCTGCAAGCTGTGCGACTACCGGCTGCGACTGTACGCGACCCAGGACTATCTCGATCGTCATGCGCCGATCCGCCAGATCAGCGACCTCGGCGAACACCCGTTCATCAGCTATGTGGATGACCTGGCGTTCAGCTCCGAGCTGCTTTATCTGAACAACCTTCTGCCCAACGCCAGCGCTCACCTGCGCAGCACCAGCGTGATCGCCCAGTACGTGGCGGCGCAGCAGGGGCGCGGGCTGGCGATCCTGCCGTGTTTCCTGGCAGCGCAGGATCCAAGGCTGGTGGCGGTGTTGCCGGAGGAAGTGGAGATAACCCGGCAGTTCTGGATGTACTGTCGGGAGGATCTGAGGAAGTTGAAGCGGATTACCTTGCTGTGGGATTACATCAGGGAGGTGACGGAGCGGAATGACGGGTTGTTGATGGGTGAGTCGCGGGAGATGGTATTTCCCGAATAACGCTGGGAGCTGGCTTGCCAGCTCCCAGCGGGTTTGTCTGTGATTTCCAGGCCCGGCCTCAGACCCTTTCCAGCATCAACCCGGAAATCCGCTTGACCCTGCGCTCCACCGCCTCTTCCAGCACGCCCTTGCGTGGTTCGAGCAGGCTGAACCAGTCCTTGGCCCGGGTGATTCCGGTGTAGATCAGCTCCTTGGTCAGCACCGGGTTCAGCGCGTCCGGCAGCACCAGCGCGGTGTGGGCGAACTCCGAGCCCTGGGACTTGTGCACGGTCATGGCGTACACGGTTTCCACTTCGCTGAGGCGGCTGGGCAGGACGAAACGCACACCGCCCCGCCCGTCGTTGCGCGGGAAGGCGACCCGCAGCGGGGCGCTTTCGGAGTGTTCATCCGGTACTCGCAAGGCGATGCCGATATCACCGTTCATCAGGTTCAGGCCGTAGTCGTTGCGGGTAACCAGCACCGGCCGGCCCTCGTACCAGGGCTGGTCACCTTCGATCAGCCCGGCAGCGGTCAGCACCCGGCCAACCCGCTGGTTCAGCCCTTCTACGCCCCAGGGGCCCTTGCGCACGGCACAGAGCAACTGGAAACGCTCGAACGCCTTGAGCACATCCAGCGCCCAGTCGCTCCAGCACGGATCATCCTGCGCGCGATCGGCGCCGGGACGGCCCTGGCGAATGGCGTGAAGATAATTGCGGTAGCCCTGCGGGCCCTCGGCCCCCTGCGCCAAGCCGTCCAGCACCAGCCGGTCGAATTTTCGGTTGTGTTCGCCGTGTACATCGAAGGCGAAGACGTCGGTATAGCCGCCCTTCACCAGCAAGTCACGCGCCTCACGGGCTTGCTGGCGATTGACCAGCCGTGCCAGTTGGCCGATCCCGCTGCCCTCGCCGAAGCGCCGCGAGCGCCGCAACATCACCACCTGCTGCGCCAGTGGATGACGTTCGTCATCACCGCTCTCCAGACCGCTGGCCGCCAGCGACTCGCCACTGACCTGCTCCAGCCAGGCACGGGTTTGCGGGCTGTAGCGGCCTTCCTCGGCATCCCGGCACAGGTCGCCAAGCACCGCGCCGGCCTCCACCGAAGCCAGTTGGTCCTTGTCGCCGAGCAGGATCAGGCGGGCATTGTCCGGCATAGCGGCGAGCAGGTTGGCCATCATCTCGAGGTCGATCATCGAGGCTTCGTCCACCACCAGCACATCCAGCGGCAGCGGATTGCCCGCGTGATGGCGGAAGTGTCGCGAGTTGGGCCGACTGCCCAGCAAGCGGTGCACGGTGGAAACATCGCAGGGAATCTGCTCACGGACTTCGGCGCTGACCGTCAGCCGCTCGACCTGCTGGCCAATGGACTCGGTCAGACGCGCGGCCGCCTTGCCGGTGGGCGCCGCCAGGCGGATGCGCAGGGGCCTGCCCGCCTCCACCGCCGGCGCCTGCAACAGGGCCAGCAAGCGCACTACCGTGGTGGTTTTGCCGGTACCAGGGCCGCCGGTGATGATGCTGAAGGCGCTGCGGGTGGCCAGCGCGCAGGCGAGTTTCTGCCAGTCGATTTGGCCGGGCTCGGCGCTTTCGAGGAACAGGTTGTCGAGGCGCGCACGCAGGTCGACCGGGGTTGCCTCACCCTGGGAGAGGCGCTGGCGCAGGGCACTGTCGATCTGTCGTTCATAGGTCCAGTAACGGCGCAGGTAGAGTCGGCCATCGCAGAGCACCAGCGGCCGAGCCACCTGCTCCGGGGCATCACCATCCGCCACCAGGACACTGGCCTGGAGCCGTTGCAGCCAGGTCTCGTCGGTCAGCCGTTCCAGGAGTTGCGAGGGCAGCAGCAAGGGCCCGGCAAGGGCATCGCCTTCCGGCGGCAGGGACAGGGCGAAGTCCGGCTCGGCCAGGGTCTTGTGTACGTCGAGGCAGACATGACCGTGGCCCAATTGATGACTCGCCAGTGCGGCGGCCAGCAGTACCAGTGAGTCGCCATGGGGGTCACGATCGCGCAGGAAACCGACGAAAGCGCGATCAAGCGCACGCAACCAGCCACGCTCGACCCAGCGATCGAGCAAGGCCAGCAGATCATCGCTGTCGGTCAGCGGCGCCAGGGTGGCGAGATGCTCGGCATCCAGCGGTGTCGGCAACAGGTCGTCGAAGGTACGGGTCATGGGACGTCTCCAAACAGGTCCTGCTGTACCGCCTGCGGCGCACCACGGAACAGCGCATCGAGTTGTTCGATCAGGGTGCGCGGCGGCTTGACGAAGTACACGCCCTGGCTCGCCGAGTAGGCGCCGCGCAGGAAGATATAGACCGCCCCGCCGACGTGCCGGTCGTAGTCGTAGTCCGGCAGGCGGGCACGCAGTTGCCGATGCAGGGCGAGCAGGTAAAGGACGTATTGCAGGTCGTAGCGGTGCTCGAGAATCGCCGCTTCCATGGTCGCATCGCTGTAGGCCAGGTCGTCGGGGCCCAGCCAGTTGGATTTGTAGTCGGCCACGTAGTAGCGCCCGTCGTGCTCGAAGGCAAGGTCGATGAAGCCCTTGAACATGCCATTGAGCAAGGCCGCCTGGGCCGCCGGTCGCGAAGCCCCGTGGTGGGTATGTTGGGCGACCAGGCGGTCCAGACGCTGCACATCGACGCGGTGGCTGGCGAACCAGAACTCCATCTCGATCTGGTACTGCGCGAGCTCCCCGAGTGCCACCGGGTTGCTGTCGTTGCCCAGCGACAGCGGGGTGTGCAGCAAGTGCTGGAGCCAGTCACCGAGGGTCGTGATCCAGCCCTTCCAGTCACGCCGATTGCAGCGCTGGGCGACCGTTTCGCGCAGTTCCCCGGGTGCCGCGGCGACACGTTCGAAGCCCTGTTGCCCGGCCCATTCCAGCAGGCCATGGAGGAAGGTGCCGGGGTTCGGACCACGGGGAAAGCGATGGATGTCACCGGCCGTGGCCATCACTTCGCGCAGGGCATCCGGATCGGGGCGCTCGTCATCCAGCAGTTGCTGGGCCTGGGGCACGTCGGCGTCGAGTTCGAGGGCGTCCTCGCCGATACGCAGGGCGCTGTAGGAGGCGATCCACCAGTTTTCCGCAGCGCGGCGCTTGGGCTCGCGCACGGCCAGCAGCTCGGCGCTCTGGCGCGGCGGGACGTAGATCTGTTCGTCAGGCTGCGGGGGCGGCAGGCTGCTGATGGCCTTGCAGCCTTGTTGCAGTTCGGCCAGCCAGGTGGCCAAAGCGGCGGAGTCCGCCAGCGGTTGGCCGCCGCCGAGCAGATAGCCGAGCGCGCTGCGATGCAACAGCGACTCCTTGCCGGTACCACGCTTGAGATCGGCGACGCCGAGCCAGCATGCCTGACGGGCGCGGGTCAGGGCGACATAGAACAGGCGCAGGTCTTCGGCCAGGCGCTCGTCATCGGCCATGGCGATCTGTTTGTCGGTCGGGCTCAGCGTCAGGTGCGCGACGCCGTGTTCATCGTGCCAGCCCAGCGGCAGACGCTTGCCGTCCACCGGTTTGGCCGTGCAGATGAAGGGCAGGAATACCAGTTCGTATTCAAGGCCCTTGGACTTGTGGATGGTCACCACCTTGACCAGTTGCTCGTCGCTTTCGAGGCGCAGGATCTGCTCTTCGCCAGCCTGCCCGGAGGCCGCTAGGTGTTCGCCGAGATGACGAATCAGGGCCTGCTCGCCATCCAGTTCGGTGGCAGCCTGCTGCAGCAGTTCGGCCAGGTGCAGCAGGTTGGTCAGTACCCGTTCGCCATCGCTGCGCCCCATCAGCAGGTTGGGCAGTTCGAAATCGTGCAGCAGGTGGCGCAGCATCGGCAGTACGCCCTGGATCCGCCAGATCAGCCGGTATTGGCGGAACTGCATGACGCGGTTTTCCCAGAGCATTTCGTCTTCGTTGAGCCGTGCCAGGGCACGCAGCGGTTGCCCCAGGGTGTTGCTGGCCAGCGCGGCCTTGAGCAGGCGCTCGTTGTCCGGCTCGGCGCAGGCCTTGAGCCAGGCCAGCAGGTCGCGGGCCTCCTGGGCGGCGAACACCGAGTCCTTGTCCGAGAGGTAGACGCTGCGAACACCCCGGGCAGCCAGCTCACCACGCACCAGCTGTGCCTCGCGACCGTCGCGCACGAGGATGGCGATATCCGAGGGCATGCAGCCGCGCACGTCACCATCGACCTGGAGGAAACCGGCGCTGCCCTGCTGGCCGCCATTGAGCAGGTGAACGATCTGGGTCGCACAGCTTGCCGCCATCTGCTGGCGATACTGGGTGTTGGAAAGGGGCGCATCGCTGGCCTGGAGCCAGAGGTTCAATGCCGGCACGGGCTGGCCATCGACAAGCAGATGTTCCTGGTGACCACGGGCCTTGACCGATACGAAGGGGACCGGGTTCTCGCCCTTCGCGTCACGGAACAGGAAGGCACCCCGGCCTTGCTGGCGTTGCTCGGCCTGGGCGAATACATGGTTGACCGCAGTCACCATCGGCTGGGTCGAGCGGAAGTTGGTATCCAGGCTGTGCAAGCGCCCGGTGGTGGCGCGGCGGGCCCCAAGGTAGGTGAAGATATCGGCGCCGCGGAAGGCATAGATTGCCTGCTTGGGGTCGCCGATGAGGAACAGGCCGGTGTCTTGCTGGTTTTCTTCGATGCGGTAGATGCATTCGAAGATGCGGTATTGCACCGGGTCGGTGTCCTGGAATTCGTCGATCAGGGCCACCGGGAACTGCTCGCGAATCAGGCTGGCCAGGCGCTCGCCCGCCGGCCCGGCAAGAGCATGGTCGAGGCGCTGGAGCATATCGTCGAAGCCCATTTCCGCGCGGCGGCGCTTCTCCTGCTCGAAGCGTTGCGAGACCCAGGCGGCAGCGTGTTCGAGCAGGCGTGCATCAGGCGTCGGCAGGGCCTGCAATTGCTCGCGCAGAGCGACCATGGCGTCCAGCGCGGGGTGGCTGGGTGGCTCGGTTTTCCAGGCCGCCGCGACGCCTTCCGGGGTCAGGCGGGTGAAGCCGGTGCCGATGTCCAGGTCCTGCTGCTGTTCATCTGCGGCCCAGGCCTGAAGCTTTTCGAACCATGGCTTGAAGTAACGCTCCTGGATCATGTTGCCTTTGACGACCTTGTCCTCCACGCCTTTGCGGAAGATCGCCAGCAGCTCCTGCGACCACTGCACCCAGGGCGCTTTCAGGCTGCGCAGCGACTCGCCGCGCCGACGCAGGACGTCGTCTATGACCTCCTGCGGTTCCGGGCCTTCCACCTCGCCAGCGTGACGACCAAACAATGCCCGGACGCGCGGCAGAAGGTCGTCCGGACTGTGCCAGTTGTCCCGCACCCAGTTCAGCGCGTCGCCCTGCATGCTGTAGCAGAAGCGCCGCCAGTAATCGCGCATGACCTGGCCAAGCAACTCGCTGTGATCGGTTTCGAGGGTCTGGGTGAACAGGCTGCCGCTGTCGAAGGCATGCTCGCGGAGCATGCGCTGGCACCAGCTGTGGATGGTGGAAACGGCAGCTTCGTCCATCCATTGCGCGGCGACTTCGAGGCGGTTGGCACAGGCTGGCCAGGTGTCCTCGGGATAATCGTCACGAAGTTGGCTGAGCAGCGGATCGGCCTCGGCCAGGTCGCCACGAAAGAAGCGCGCGGCCTCGGCCAGGCGGGTGCGGATACGCTCGCGGAGTTCCTTGGTGGCGGCGTCGGTGAAGGTCACCACGAGTATCTGCGGGGGTAGCAATTCGCGACCGAATCCCTGCTCGCCGCCGTGGCCGAGGACCAGGCGCAGGTAAAGGGCAGAAATGGTGAAGGTCTTGCCGGTGCCGGCGCTGGCTTCGATCAGCTGGCTGCCGTGCAGGGGGAAGGTCAACGCCAGGGGCGGCTGTTTGGGTGTGGCGCTCATGGACGCTCCTCGTCTGCGGCCAGGGTCTGCCAGCGGGCTTCGAACAACGGTTTGTAGAGGCTTTCGCACCAGCCTTCGAATTCTTCGCTTTCGGTCAGGGCTGCGAAGTCACTGAACTGACGGAGCAGGGCCACGCTTTCACTGCGTTCTCCATCACGTTGGCCATCACCGTCATAGGCTTTCGCGGCGTCGGCGAGGGCCTTTTCCGGGTCTTTGCCGGCCAGCCAGGCGAAGGCGGTCTTGATCGCGACCGGCAAGGGTGCATTCATCCCCGCCTGGCGGGAGACCAGCAGGTTACCGAGCACCTCGCTGGCCTGGTCCTGTTCGAGCGGGGCCAGCATCAGGGTGATATCGGTGGCGACGATCGCGCTGTGCAATCTGTGACCAACGGCGCAGGCGGCGAGATGCATGACCCAGGTGGCGGTCAGCCGGTGCCATTTCAGCGAGCGACCGCTGCTGATGCTGTTGGGCAAGGTAGTGATGCTCAGCAGCTCACCGTCGGCACGCTGCTGGACCCGACCAAGCCAGCCTTCGAGCTTGAGCGGGCCGGACTCGAAGCGGATCGGCAGGGCGCTGTCGATGCGGGTCGGCCATTGCCGCAGCAGTTGTCGATGGCGTTGCAGCAGGTCCGGTAGCGGTTCGATCAGTTCGTCGCGCAGTCGGTCACCGAAGCCGGCCAAGGGTAGCAATCCACTTCCTTGCAGGCGCCGGGCCTGGGCTTGCAAGGCTGCATCGCCTTGCTCCGGGTCGAGCAGTGCAGCACCGAGCAGGCTTTCGCTGAGGCTATAGCGTTGCAGGGCATCGAGCACGAAGGGTTCGTCGTCGGCCAGCGGCGCTTCCAGCGACTCGAAAAACACTTTCAGGCGCTGGCTGAAGAAATGTCGGACGGGGTGTCGGAGGAAGTCCTGAAGCAGGGCGAGGGTCAGTGGTTCGTCGCTCTGGTACGGCTCCAGGCGATCGTTGCCGATGCTCTTTTCCTCATCCGGCAGGTGCAGGCTGCGCCATTCCCGGGCATAGCTGAACAGATCGCTGCCGCGGTGGAAGTAGCGGGCGCTGAAGGGTTGCAATGGGTGTTCGGTAGTGAGTTTTTCCAGCAGTTGTTCGCCGGCGTCGTGCTTGCTATCGCTGGCCGCCCCCTTGAGTCGCCAGCCTGCGGCGATGTGGTCGCGTAGCTGGCCGATCAGGACCGAGGCCGGACGATCGCTGTTGTCGCGGATGCTGCGGCCTACCCAGCTGACATACAACTGGGCTCGGGCGGACAGCAGGGCTTCAAGCAGCAGGTAGCGATCATCCTCGCGGCGCGAACGGTCGCCGGGGCGGTAGTCGCTGCCCATCAGGTCGAAGTCCAGGGGCGGCTGGGCGCGGGGATAATCTCCGTCATTCATGCCAAGCAGGCAGACCACCTTGAACGGGATGGCGCGCATCGGCATCAGCGTGCAGAAGTTCACCGAACCGGCGAGGAAGCGCTGGGACAGGCGGCCCTGGTCGAGGCCGGCGAGCCAGGCTTCGCGGACCACGGTGAGCGGCAGCAAATCCTGCAGGTCCACTGCCTCGCAGGTCTGCTGCCACTCGTCGCAGAGGGTTTGCAGCTGCACCAGGAGGTAGTCGTCATGCTCACTTTCGGCGAGGAAGAAGAGTTGCAGCAACGCATTGAGACGCTCGCCCCACAGGGCCGCGCTCGCCGGTTGCGACAGCTCGGCGTGGGCGACCTCAAGAGCGTCGAGCAGAGCGACCAGGGGACCGATCAGGGCGGCGTCGAGCCCGCCGATCTCGTCGTAGGGGACGATGCCGTCGCAACTGTCACCCGCGCCGACCGCATACCCCAGCAACATGCGGCGCAGGCCGAAACGCCAGCTGTTCTGCTCCAGTCGATCCGGCAGGCCAAGGCTGGCGCGTTGTTCGGCATTCAGGCCCCAACGGACGCCCGCACCCTCGATCCAGCGATGCAGGGTCGGCAGATCGCTTTCCTTGATAGCGAAGCGCGCGCGCAGCGCGGGGACGTCGAGCAGGTCGAGGATTTCACTGACCGGGAAGCGACTGTCAGGAAGCTTGAGCAAGTGTTCCAGGGCGATCAGCAGCGGATCGCGGCCACGCTGGCCCTGGTCGGTGAGGGTGAAGGGGATGAAACGCGTGTCGCTGCGCTCGAGCTGGCCGAAGACGGCGCGGATATGTGGTGCATAAGCATTGATGTCCGGGACCATGACGATCACGTCACGGGGGCGCAGTGCCGGGTCGGCGCTGAAACGGGCGAGCAACTGATCGTGAAGGATCTCCACTTCGCGCTGGGCGCTGTGGGCAATGTGGAAGCGTACGGACGGGTCCTTTTTCGGGTCGACGTCTGGCCATAGTTCGCGGGTTTCAGACAAGGGACGCAGTTCCAGGATGTCGTCCTGGAGCTGGCCGAGCAGGTGCTTGGGTTCGTCGTCACTGAACAGGTCAATACGGCCATCGCTGAAGGCGGTGCGGTAGCTGGCCGGGTCGTCATAGCTGTCGAGCAGGTTGATGTAGTCGCGACCTTGCTTGCCCCACGCGGCGAGCAGGGGGTGGGCATGCTGGTGCAGGCTGTCGGCGTCGATCGGCCCGGTCATACCGTGTTTGCGTTGCTGGCGCTTGTATTGGTGACGCAGCAGGTCCTTGTCGGCAACGATATCGGCCCAGTGGTGGCGGCAAGGATTGTGCACGCAGAGCAGTACCTGGCTGAAGCGTGCGAGCCCGGCCAGAGCTTCCAGCGCCTGGGCGGGCAACGAGGAAATACCGAAGACGATCACTCGGGAGGGCAATCCTGCCGGGGCCTGTTCCAGGCTATTGATACGATCGATGAAACGCTGATGAACTCCCGCGCGGCTTTGCGCCATGCCTTCTTCGCCGACGTCGAGCAGTAGCGCGCGCCAGAGCTCGGCTTGCCAGCAGTTGGCCGGGGATAGCGGTTTGGCGTCGCCACGGGCATTGATCACGGAATGGCGGCCAGCGGCCCATTCTTTCAGCCAGTCGGCCCGGTAGACCTGGTATTGGTCGAACAGGTCTGCCAGGCGCTCGGCCAGTTGATAGCGCTTGCGCAGGTCGCTGTCATCAAGAAGGAAGCGTTGCAGGGGCTCGAAGTGGGGCTTGTGGATAAGTTCAGGTAACAGACGCATCAGGCGCCAGGTTAGGGGGGCCTTGTCGAGCAGGGACGTTTCCGGGATCTCTTCGCGCCCCAGGACCTTGCGGTAGAGCTGCCACATGAAACTGCCGGGGAGCTGTACCTCGATGGCAGCAGCGATGCCGCTACCGCCCATGTCGTCCTCTTCTGGATCCTCAGCCAGGGCCAGCTTCAGCCACTGGGCAATCCCGTTGCTCTGCACCAGGACGATCTCGTTTTCCAGCGGTGCCAGGGGATAGCGGCGCATCCAGCTGACTACCAGACTGCGCAGTTCATCCAGGCGGTTGCCGTGAACAACCATGAATCCCGGAAGTAGCGTGCTGGTGTGCGACATGGGGCGTCCCTGGGCAGTCGAGAAAGAAAAGGAACATAGCATGGAGCTGGTTCCCTGGGTCAGGCAGGACGTGGGTCCATTTATTTCGACCCATTAAAGACAAAACCCCTACCTGCATACGCAGATAGGGGTTTCGGAATTGAATCTTGACGATGACCTACTCTCACATGGAGAAGCTCCACACTACCATCGGCGATGCGTCGTTTCACTGCTGAGTTCGGGATGGGATCAGGTGGTTCCAACGCTCTATGGTCGTCAAGAAATTCTGGCTGCCGACTCGTCTTTCGACGCTTCAGCAAATCGGGTATGTGACATTTGTGGTTCGCAGAACTTTCGGTTCTTTCGTCTTCACCACCACAATCTGGCTT